>NZ_JBICMC010000055.1:0-1808 GCF_043106005.1 Pseudomonas sp. GLN_2
GAGCACGAGAAACTTTGTCTGAATATGGGGGGACCATCCTCCAAGGCTAAATACTACTGACTGACCGATAGTGAACCAGTACCGTGAGGGAAAGGCGAAAAGAACCCCGGAGAGGGGAGTGAAATAGAACCTGAAACCGTATGCGTACAAGCAGTGGGAGCCTACTTTGTTAGGTGACTGCGTACCTTTTGTATAATGGGTCAGCGACTTATATTCAGTGGCGAGCTTAACCGAATAGGGGAGGCGTAGCGAAAGCGAGTCTTAATAGGGCGTTTAGTCGCTGGGTATAGACCCGAAACCGGGCGATCTATCCATGGGCAGGTTGAAGGTTAGGTAACACTGACTGGAGGACCGAACCGACTACCGTTGAAAAGTTAGCGGATGACCTGTGGATCGGAGTGAAAGGCTAATCAAGCTCGGAGATAGCTGGTTCTCCTCGAAAGCTATTTAGGTAGCGCCTCATGTATCACTGTAGGGGGTAGAGCACTGTTTCGGCTAGGGGGTCATCCCGACTTACCAAACCGATGCAAACTCCGAATACCTACAAGTGCCGAGCATGGGAGACACACGGCGGGTGCTAACGTCCGTCGTGAAAAGGGAAACAACCCAGACCGTCAGCTAAGGTCCCAAAGTCATGGTTAAGTGGGAAACGATGTGGGAAGGCTTAGACAGCTAGGAGGTTGGCTTAGAAGCAGCCACCCTTTAAAGAAAGCGTAATAGCTCACTAGTCGAGTCGGCCTGCGCGGAAGATGTAACGGGGCTCAAACCATGCACCGAAGCTACGGGTATCATCGTATGATGATGCGGTAGAGGAGCGTTCTGTAAGCCTGTGAAGGTGAGTTGAGAAGCTTGCTGGAGGTATCAGAAGTGCGAATGCTGACATGAGTAACGACAATGCGAGTGAAAAACTCGCACGCCGAAAGACCAAGGTTTCCTGCGCAACGTTAATCGACGCAGGGTTAGTCGGTCCCTAAGGCGAGGCTGAAAAGCGTAGTCGATGGAAAACAGGTTAATATTCCTGTACTTCCAGTTATTGCGATGGAGGGACGGAGAAGGTTAGGCCAGCCTGGCGTTGGTTGTCCAGGTTTAAGGTGGTAGGCTGAAATCTTAGGCAAATCCGGGATTTCAAGGCCGAGAGCTGATGACGAGTTGCCTTTAGGCGACGAAGTGGTTGATACCATGCTTCCAAGAAAAGCTCCTAAGCTTCAGATAACTGGGAACCGTACCCCAAACCGACACAGGTGGTTAGGTAGAGAATACCAAGGCGCTTGAGAGAACTCGGGTGAAGGAACTAGGCAAAATGGCACCGTAACTTCGGGAGAAGGTGCGCCGGCGAGGGTGAAGGACTTGCTCCGTAAGCCCATGCCGGTCGAAGATACCAGGCCGCTGCGACTGTTTATTAAAAACACAGCACTCTGCAAACACGAAAGTGGACGTATAGGGTGTGACGCCTGCCCGGTGCCGGAAGGTTAATTGATGGGGTTAGCGCAAGCGAAGCTCTTGATCGAAGCCCCGGTAAACGGCGGCCGTAACTATAACGGTCCTAAGGTAGCGAAATTCCTTGTCGGGTAAGTTCCGACCTGCACGAATGGCGTAACGATGGCGGCGCTGTCTCCACCCGAGACTCAGTGAAATTGAAATCGCTGTGAAGATGCAGTGTATCCGCGGCTAGACGGAAAGACCCCGTGAACCTTTACTATAGCTTTGCACTGGACTTTGAATTTGCTTGTGTAGGATAGGTGGGAGGCTTTGAAGTGGGGACGCCAGTTCTCATGGAGCCATCCTTGAAATACCACCCTGGCAACTTT
>NZ_JBICMC010000056.1:0-397 GCF_043106005.1 Pseudomonas sp. GLN_2
GAGCACTACCACTTCCGCTACGACCTCGATAGTCGTACCAGCTGGGCCACCGACGTGCTCGGCCGCGAGCTGGAAGTGCAGTACAACGCCGACCACCGCGTGGTCGCCAGCCGCGATTATGGCGGCGAGCGTTACGCCATCGAGCTGGACGAACACGGCAATATGGTCGGCCTGACCTTGCCGGACGGTAACCGCCTGCAATTCAAGTACGACGAATTCTCCCGCTTGCTCGAAGAGACCGATCCGCTGGGCCGCAAGACCCAGTACGAATATCACCACCTGACCACGCTGGTGACCCAGGTCAGCTACCCGGATGGCAGCACCTGGCGAGCGCGCTACGACGACAAGGGCAACCTGCTCGCCGAATTCGATGCCCTCGGCCAGATGACCGAGTACC
>NZ_JBICMC010000057.1:0-48513 GCF_043106005.1 Pseudomonas sp. GLN_2
GATCGCGTACCCCTGTGGGAGCGGCCTTGTGTCGCGACAGGGGCGCAAAGCGCCCCCGGCACTCTCAAAGCTGTTGAAGAATGTGTTGCTAAAACCCCTGTGCGGCGCCAAAACCCGGCGAACGCGCTACACTGCGCGTCCCTGCGCCCGCATTATCAGGCGCGAAGCCACAGATTCCGGGGGCAGCATGTCGGGTTCCATCCTCTATATCCATGGCTTCAACAGCTCGCCGCTTTCAACCAAGGCGCGTCAGCTGGAGGCAGTCATGCAGCAGCTCGGCCTGGCCGACCAGCTGCGAGTGCCGGCCCTGCACCACCACCCACGGCAAGCCATGGTCCAGCTCGAAGCGGCCATCGCCGAACTGGGTGCGCCACTGCTGGTGGGCAGTTCGCTCGGCGGCTACTATGCCACCCATCTGGCCGAGCGCCATGGCCTCAAGGCCCTTCTGGTCAACCCGGCGGTAACCCCGCACAAGCATTTCGACGGTTACCTGGGCACCCAGCGCAACCATTACAGCGGTGAAACCTGGGAGCTGACCCACGATCACGTGCAGGCCCTGGCCGAGCTGGAAGTCGCGGCCCCGGCCGATGCCGACCGCTATCAAGTGTGGCTGCAGACCGCCGATGAAACCCTGGACTATCGCCACGCCGAGCGCTATTACCGTGCTTGTGCCCTGCGTATCCAGGCCGGTGGCGACCACAGCTTCCAGGGCTTCGCCGAGCGCCTGCCGGCACTGCTGGCCTTCGCCGGCATTGCCCGTGGGCAGTATGCGGCGCTCGATTTTTCTGTATTTTGACTTTTTTGCATTCACCAGACTGACGACGAGACCCTATGGCCAATCCCAGCGCTAGCGCCTATAACGCAGACGCCATCGAAGTCCTCTCGGGCCTTGATCCGGTCCGCAAGCGGCCGGGCATGTACACCGATACCAGCCGCCCCAACCACCTGGCCCAGGAAGTCATCGACAACAGTGTCGACGAAGCACTGGCCGGCCACGCGCGTTCGGTGCAGGTAATCCTGCATGCCGACCATTCGCTGGAAGTCAGCGACGACGGCCGCGGCATGCCGGTGGACATCCATCCGGAAGAGGGCGTGTCCGGGGTCGAGCTGATCCTCACCAAGCTGCACGCCGGCGGCAAGTTCTCCAACAAGAACTATCAGTTTTCCGGTGGCCTGCACGGGGTGGGTATCTCGGTGGTCAACGCCTTGTCGACGCAGGTGCGTGTGCGCGTCAAGCGTGACGGCAATGAATACCAGATGACCTTTGCCGATGGCTTCAAGGCCAGCGAGCTGGAAGTGGTCGGCTCGGTCGGCAAGCGCAACACCGGCACCAGCGTGTACTTCAGCCCAGACCCGAAGTACTTCGACTCACCCAAGTTTTCCATCAGCCGCCTCAAGCACGTGCTCAAGGCCAAGGCGGTATTGTGCCCGGGGCTGCTGGTCAGCTTCGAGGACAAGGCCAGCGGCGAAAAGGTGGAATGGCACTACGAGGATGGCCTGCGCTCCTACCTGGTCGACTCGGTCAACGAATTCCAGCGCCTGCCCGACGAGCCGTTCTGTGGCAGCCTGGCAGGTAACAAGGAAGCGGTTGACTGGGCTTTGCTGTGGCTGCCCGAAGGCGGCGACAGCATTCAGGAAAGCTACGTCAACCTGATCCCCACCGCCCAGGGCGGCACCCACGTCAACGGCCTGCGCCAGGGCCTGCTGGATGCCATGCGTGAGTTCTGCGAGTTCCGCAACTTGCTGCCGCGCGGGGTGAAGCTGGCGCCGGAAGACGTTTGGGAGCGCATCACCTTCGTACTGTCGATGAAGATGCAGGACCCGCAGTTCTCCGGGCAGACCAAAGAGCGCCTGTCATCACGCGAGGCCGCCGCGTTCGTCTCCGGTGTGGTCAAGGATGCTTTCAGCCTGTGGCTCAACGCCCACCCCGAGCTGGGCATGCAACTGGCAGAACTGGCCATCAGCAACGCCGGGCGCCGCCTCAAGGCCAGCAAGAAGGTCGAGCGCAAGCGCATCACGCAGGGCCCGGCATTGCCCGGCAAGCTGGCCGATTGTGCGGGCCAGGACCCGATGCGTGCCGAGTTGTTCCTGGTCGAGGGTGACTCGGCCGGTGGTTCGGCCAAGCAGGCGCGGGACAAGGAGTTCCAGGCCATCCTGCCGCTGCGCGGCAAGATCCTCAACACCTGGGAAGTGGACGGTGGCGAAGTCCTGGCCAGCCAGGAAGTGCACAACATAGCCGTGGCCATTGGCGTCGATCCGGGGGCAACCGACCTTGCGCAGCTGCGCTATGGCAAGATTTGCATCCTCGCCGACGCTGACTCCGATGGTCTGCACATCGCCACATTGCTGTGTGCGCTGTTTGTTCAGCACTTCCGGGCACTGGTCGAAGCTGGGCACGTTTACGTGGCCATGCCGCCCCTGTACCGCATCGACCTGGGCAAGGAAATCTACTACGCCCTCGACGAAGCCGAGCGTGACGGCATCCTCGACCGCCTGGTAGCCGAGAAGAAGCGCGGCAAGCCGCAGGTAACACGCTTCAAGGGCCTGGGCGAGATGAACCCGCCGCAGTTGCGCGAAACCACCATGGACCCGAACACCCGACGCCTGGTGCAGCTGACCCTGGACGACGTAGAAGCCACCTGCGAGCTGATGGACAAGCTGCTGGCCAAGAAGCGCGCCGGTGACCGCAAGAGTTGGCTGGAGACCAAGGGCAACCTGGCCGAGGTCATGGTTTGATTCGGCAAGTACTTGCCGTTTGCCTGGCGCTGGTTGCCCTGCCTTGTCTGGCGGGCAGCTGGCCAGAGCTGAAGATGACAGCCGAGCACCCGATCGACGGTATGCGCGGTGGCAACCTGTCGGGGCTGGTGGAATGCCGGGGCGGGTTGTGGGGCGTGTCCGACCGTGACGACGACCGTATCTACCGCTTCGATCAGCAGAACCCCACCTGGCGCGCGCAGCCGCTTACCTTCACCCCGCCGGCTGTCCCGGAAAGCGGCCTCCCATGGGGGTTGAAGTCGCGCAACTGGGCGGCATCGTACATTCGCGGTGGCGAGCTGGATTTCGAAGGTATCACCTGTGATCAGGCGGGTAACCTCTATCTGGTCAGCGAGGCGCATGCCGCGGTGCTGCAATTGCCGCTGAAAGGCGAGCCGGACTGGTTGAGGATCGACTCGGCCATGGTGCGCCAGGCCCGGGCAAGCGGCATGCTGCTGAACTTCAATGCCCTGTTCGAAGGCCTGGCGATCAACCCGGCGGGTGATCGCCTGTGGCTGGCTGCGGAGCGTGAGCGCCGTGGCCTGGTGGCCATCGAGCGCCAGCAGTCGGTCTGGACCTGCGGGCGTGGTTGCGTGCTGCTGAGCGAGGCGGGGGTCGAAATGCAACCCGCGCAGATGCCCAATGCCAGGGCCCTGTCGCGCGACTTCGCTGACCTGGCCTGGTTCGAGGGCAAGCTGTTTACCCTCGAACGCAACGCCTACCGGGTGTGCCGACGTGATGTCGACAGTGGCAAGGTCGAGCGTTGCTGGTCGTTCGCTGCTGATGCGCTGGTCGAGTCACGGCGCTACGCGCAGCCGTTTGGCCTGGCCGAAGCACTGGTGATCGATGCCAAGGGCGCCTGGATTGGCCTGGACAATAACAACGGCGCCCGTGCCGACGGTGAAACCCGCCCAGTCGTCTGGCGCTTCGACGCACCGGAAGGCGGCTGGAGCGCCAAACCATGAGCCAGGCGCCGGGCAAGCGCGCGGGCAAGTTGCTGATGATCGTCGCTTGGGCGGCGGCGCTGTTTCTTGCCACGCGTTTTTTCGGCCAGTGGGAAGACAGCCAGCGTAACCCCAACAGCCAGGTGCAATCCGAACATGGTCAAGGCTTTATCGAAGTGCGCCTGCTGAGTAATGGCCAGGGCCACTTTGTGGTGGATGGTGCCATCAACGGCCAGGTGGTGCATTTCATGCTCGACACGGGCGCCACCGATGTGGCGATCCCGGAGGCGTTGGCTCATGACCTGAGCCTGGAGCGCGGTAGCCCGGTGCTACTGAGCACCGCCAACGGCCGCACCGAAGGCTACCGCACGCGCCTGACCAGCCTGCAACTGGGCGATATCCGCCTGCAGAACGTACGCGCCATCGTGGTGCCGGGCCTGGATGGGTCCACCGTACTGCTGGGTATGAGTGCCCTGCAACAACTTGAATTTACCCAGCGCGGTGGCACCATGCTGCTGCGCCAGAACCTGAAATGACGAGGCCCGCATGAGCGACTCACTGGAACTCAGCCTGGACGGCGTAGAACGCCGCTCGCTGGCTGAATTCACCGAACAGGCCTACCTCAACTACTCCATGTACGTGATCATGGACCGTGCCCTGCCGCACATCGGCGACGGCCTGAAGCCGGTGCAGCGCCGCATCGTCTACGCCATGAGCGAGTTGGGGCTCGATGCCGATGCCAAGCACAAGAAGTCGGCACGTACCGTCGGTGACGTGCTCGGCAAGTTCCATCCCCATGGCGATTCGGCCTGCTACGAGGCCATGGTGCTGATGGCGCAGCCGTTCAGCTACCGCTACACCTTGGTCGATGGCCAGGGCAACTGGGGTGCGCCGGATGATCCGAAGTCGTTCGCCGCCATGCGCTACACCGAGGCGCGGCTGTCACGCTACGCTGAAGTGCTGCTCAGCGAAGTCGGCCAGGGCACCGTGGACTGGGTGCCGAACTTCGACGGCACGTTGCAGGAGCCGGCCGTGCTGCCTGCGCGCCTGCCCAACATCCTGCTCAACGGTACCACCGGTATCGCCGTGGGCATGGCCACCGACGTGCCGCCGCACAACCTGCGAGAGGTGGCCAGTGCCTGTGTGCGACTGCTCGATGAGCCCAAGGCAACCATTGAGCAGTTGTGCGAGCACATCCAAGGGCCGGATTACCCGACCGAGGCCGAGATCGTCACGCCGCGGGCTGAAATTCTCAAGATGTACGAAAGCGGCCGCGGCTCGATCCGCATGCGCGCCGTGTACCGCGTCGAGGATGGCGACATCGTCGTCACTGCGCTGCCGCACCAGGTCTCCGGGGCCAAAGTGCTGGAGCAGATTGCCGCGCAGATGCAGGCCAAGAAGCTGCCGATGGTCGCCGACCTGCGCGACGAGTCGGACCACGAGAACCCTTGCCGTATTGTCATCATCCCGCGATCCAACCGCGTCGATGTCGACGAGCTGATGCAGCACCTGTTCGCTACCACCGACCTGGAAAGCACCTACCGGGTCAACGTGAATATCATCGGCCTGGACGGCCGGCCGCAGTTGAAAAACCTGCGAACCATCTTGGTGGAGTGGCTGGAATTCCGCACCAATACCGTTCGTCGCCGCCTGCAGCACCGTCTGGATAAGGTCGAGAAGCGTCTGCACCTGTTGGACGGTTTGCTCACCGCATTCCTCAACCTGGATGAAGTGATCCACATCATCCGTACTGAGGAATACCCCAAGCAGGCCCTGATCGAACGTTTCGAACTGACCGAGATCCAGGCCGACTACATCCTCGAGACCCGCCTGCGGCAGTTGGCGCGCCTGGAAGAGATGAAGATCCGCGGTGAGCAGGATGAGTTGCTGAAGGAGCAAGCCAAGCTGCAGGCCTTGCTGGGGAGCGAGGCCAAACTGCGCAAGCTGGTGCGCAGCGAGCTGATCAAGGATGCCGAAACCTATGGCGATGATCGTCGCTCGCCGATCGTAGCGCGTGCCGAAGCCAAGGCCCTGTCGGAAAACGAGCTGATGCCGACCGAGCCCGTCACTGTGGTGCTGTCGGAGAAGGGCTGGGTGCGCTGCGCCAAGGGCCACGATATCGACGCCACTGGCCTTTCCTACAAGGCCGGCGACGGTTTCAAGGCTGCTGCGGCTGGGCGTTCCAACCAGTTTGCCGTGCTTATCGATTCCACCGGTCGCAGCTACTCGCTGGCGGCCCACAGCCTGCCATCGGCGCGTGGCCAGGGCGAGCCGCTGACTGGCCGTCTGACGCCGCCACCGGGGGCGACTTTCGAATGTGTGTTGTTGCCTGACGACGATGCGCTGTACGTGGTGGCTTCGGATGCCGGTTACGGTTTCGTGGTCAAGGGTGAAGACCTGCAGGCCAAGAACAAGGCCGGCAAAGGCCTGCTCAGCTTGCCCAACGGGGCCAAGGTCATGACCCCGCGCCCAGTGGCTGATCGCGAGCAGGACTGGTTGGCGGCCGTGACCACCGAAGGCCGCCTGCTGGTGTTCAAGGTCAGCGACTTGCCTCAGCTGGGTAAAGGCAAGGGCAACAAGATCATTGGCGTGCCGGGTGACCGGGTGGCCAGCCGTGAAGAGTTTGTTACCGATCTGGCCGTGATTCCCGAAGGCGGGACCCTTGTATTGCAGGCCGGCAAGCGTACCCTGTCTTTGAAGGCGGACGACCTGGAGCACTACAAGGGCGAGCGCGGTCGGCGCGGCAGCAAGCTGCCACGCGGGTTCCAGCGCGTCGATGGGTTGCAGGTGGAAGTGCCGACATAACCGGTTGTAATGTCTGGAACGGCAATTTCAACGCCGTTTCGGGCAGAAATGCTGGAGTCGGACGGTTATTTCGCGGATGATATGCCCCTTGCGGTGCCGGCGTGGCCGTGTGCCCGTTTGAATCTACATGTATCACTGCGGTGTGCCTTGTGGCAGCCGCCTGGATGGGATGATGAAATTTCTGCGCCTTCCATTTGCGCTGTTGATGACTGGCCTGCTGGGCCTTGGCGGGTGCACCATGCATCAGCCGGTTGCCCTGTATCAGCTCGACAGTGGTGATCCTGGCCAGCCGTCGCAGAGTGCGGGCATGGCCGTGGTACTCGGCCCGGTATCGGTGGCCGATTACCTTCAGCGTGAGACGTTCCTGCAGCGTCAACCTGATGGCAGCCTGAGCGCGGCGACCGACGGTCGTTGGGCTGGCAGCCTGTCATCGGATATCGACCAGCTGCTGGTGCGTCAACTGGCCTGGCGCCTGGACAGCCAACGCGTAGTACTGGCTCCGGCGACCGCAGGCTTCAGCCCGGACGTGCAAGTGCTGCTGTCGATTACACGCCTGGACTCGGGCAAGAACCAGCCGGCCATCCTGGATGCCCAGTGGCGTCTGCTTGACCGCCGTGGCCGTGTGCGTGACAACCGTATCATTCACCTCGAGCAGCAGCATGAGGGCAGTGAGTCGTCGCAGGTGCAGGCTCAGGGCCAACTGCTGCAGAAGCTGGCCGAACAGCTGAGCACAGCGGTGAAGCCGCTGGCCAACCAGCCGGCGATTGCCGAAGAAGCACCGAAAAAGCCCGCTGCACCGACGCAGGTGAAGAAGGGGCCGGAGAAACCCAAAATCCCGATGGCCTCGCCGATTCGCACCGATATGGAAGTTTATCGGTTCTGATCAAGCGGCCAGATACGACAAAGCCCGCATTCGCTGCGGGCTTTTTTGTATCTGCCAGTCTTCGTAGGAGCGGGTTCACCCGCGAAGAGGCCGGCCCTGCTGGCCAATTTGCACCCGCCGTTCACCGTTGCCGCCGCCACCGTATTCGCGGGTAAACCCGCTCCTACCGGGGTTTGCGCTATTGGCTGGATCTTGCGCCAGGCACGTGATCGCAAGGAAACCAGCCTGGCTCAAGACATGCGCTGTAGATGCAGCGTATGCCTGTCAGGCGCGGTGCTCATGCATGCGCGCCAGTTGCCGTTCCAGCATTGACGGGTAAGGCTCCATCAGTCGCTCCACACAGCAGGCGCCTTCGGGGCTGGCGATCGGGCGAATACGCGCACGCTGGCGAATGAGGGCGTCATCGTTGATCTGCCGCTCTACCAGCAACAGGTTACGGCTGTGCTGCGACAGTGCCAGGGCATCCTGGACCTTCTCGGCCATCAACAGGTCAACCAGTTCCAGCCCATGCAGGTCGTTGCCCAAGACCAGGCCTAGCTGCAGTTGCAGGGTAATGCCGCTGTCGGCTACCTCGATCTGCAGGGCGTGGCCCAGGGCGCGCAACAGTTCGCCACAGCAAATGGCGTTGGTCAGGTAGTCCTCGCCACACTCGCGGCTGTGGAACAGCACCAAGGTGCTGCCGTCGTTCAGCGTGTGGGTTTCACCGTCGTAGAGCGAGGCCGCGTGCTCCAGGCAATCGCGGTAGCGCTCGGTCAGCTCGGCCAGGCGTGTGCGTGGCAGGCGACGCAGTTGCTCCTGCGAGCCCAGCTGCACGGCAAGTACGGCGCTGTACTGCGGCTCGTCGGACTCGACCTCTGCGGCGGCCTTGGGTGCAGTGTCGTCGTCCAGCAGGCCGGCGAAGGCCTCGTCGTCATCCTCGTCTTCCAGGGCAGGTTTGGCGCGCGGTACGGCCTTGGGTGCCGGGGCAGCGGCGGGCAGGTCGTCGAACTGCTCGTCGTCTTCTTCCTCAGGCTCCGGCTCCGGGGGCGGAGGCGGGGCCAGGCGTGCATGCAGCTGGCGGGCGATGTCGCCAATTTCGTCCTGGCGGTCGGTGGCCGGGGTATAGGGCTGCGGGTCGCGCAGCCATACCCGCAGCTGCAGCAGTGGCAGGGTGATGAAGCGGCCCTGACGCAAGCTGAGGGCCAAGGCCAGGGCCAGCAGGATAGCGGCCAGAATGCCCATGCTCTGCAGGCTGATCAGCATCGGTTGCTGGAACTGGCTCATGTCCAGGCTGATGCGCAGCTGCCCGGCCGTCACGTCCTGGAACGTGATTTTGGTCTGGTACAGGCCTTCGGCCTCGCCCAGCAGGCTGTTGCGCGGGCGCTGGCCCGCTTCGGCGAGGATGCGGTTATCCACGCTGTAGATTGCCGCATGGGCCACCAGCGGGTTTTTAACCAGGTTGCCCAGTAGCACGTTGAGGCTGAGGATGTCATTGGACACCAGCAGCTCGGTTGCCGATGTGGCCGTCTGGGTGGTCAGGCTCTGGCCCAAGGCATCGGCCTGCTCATGCATGGCCTGCTTGAACTGCAGGCCCATCACGCAGGCGTAGATCACCAGCGCCAGCGCCACCAGGAAAATGTTGGTGCAGGCGATGCGCAGTGCCAGCGGCACGCGACGTTGACTCAGGGCGCGATAGATCATCAGGAAGAAATTGTCTGGTTTGACTGGCGTGGGCCGGTTCACAGAGCTCGGCTCTTAATGGCATGAAAGTGGGGGGAGTATAGCGAGCCGGGTTTTGTCGGCAAAGTATCGTTGGCGCCCGATGGTCATGGAAAATCGGTAGAATGCGCATTTTTCATCGAAGTCGGAGCCAGGTTGTGCGCGAAATCGTCCTGATCAACATCACCGGTGAGGACCGTCCCGGTCTCACTGCGGCTATCACCGGCGTCCTGCTGCAGGGCGGTGTGAGTATCCTCGACATCGGCCTGGCGGTCATGCACGGCACCTTGTCGTTTGGCATCCTGGTCGACATCCCGGACAACGAAGTGGCTACCGCGCTGTTGCAAAGCGTGCAGGCTAAAGCCCACGAACTGAACCTGCAGGCCCGTTACACGCCGATTTCCGAGGCGGACTACCAGCATTGGGCTGATGGGCATGGCGAAGCGCGCCACATCGTTACCCTGCTCAGCCGTAAGATCACTCCCGAGCAACTGCAGCGGGTGAGTGCGGTGATCAGCCAGTACGGCCTGACCATCGAGCGTATCGAGCGCCTGTCGGCCCGGGTGGCACTGGATGCCGAAACCGACAAGGGCAAGGCAGCCGTCGAGATCTCCGTGCGCGGTGTGCCGAGCGATGCCCAGGCCTTGCGTGCCGACTTCTTTGCCCTGGCTGAAGAGCTGAGCGTCGACATCGCCTTCCAGAAGGACGATCTGTTCCGCCGCAACCGCCGCCTGGCGGTGTTCGACATGGACTCCACGCTGATCGAGGCCGAAGTCATCGACGAACTGGCCAAGGCGGCGGGTGTGGGTGAGCAGGTGGCGGCGATCACCGAGCGCGCCATGCGCGGTGAACTGGACTTCCGCGCCAGCTTCAAAGAGCGCATGGCGCTGCTCAAGGGCCTGGATGTGGGGGTACTGGACGAGATCGGGGCATCGCTGCGCCTGACCGAGGGTGCCGAGAACCTGTTTGCCGAGCTCAAGCGCCTGGGATACAAGACCGCGATTCTGTCCGGTGGCTTTACCTATTTCGCTCGTCAGGTGCAGGCGCGTCTGGGTATCGACTATGTGTTCGCCAACGAACTTGAAGTGGTCGATGGCAAGGTGACGGGCGTGGCTGTTGAGCCGATTGTCGATGCCCAGCGCAAGGCCGATTTGTTGAAGAAGCTGGCCAGTGACGAAGGCTTGCAACTGGAGCAGACCATCGCCGTGGGCGATGGTGCCAATGACCTGCCGATGCTGTCGCTGGCCGGTTTGGGTGTGGCGTTTCGTGCCAAGCCGCTGGTGCGCCAGTCGGCCAAGCAGGCGATTTCCACCTTGGGGCTGGACGGGGTGCTGTATCTGCTGGGCCTGCGTGATCGCGACGCCCGCGGCTGATCCGTAAATCCGGGGCCGCATGGCGGCCCAACGAAAAAGGCCCTGCCTATGCAGGGCCTTTCTCATATGGCTCGAATCAAGCCTGCACAGGCGCCGCCAGCTGCTGCCCCATGCGCACTGCAGAACCCGCACCCAGGCTCTCAGCCCACTTCACCTGCTCCGGCCCGAACAGCACGATGGCGGTCGAACCCAGCTTGAAGCGGCCTAGTTCGGCACCTTTCTCCAGGTGGATCGGCGTGCGGCTGGCTTCGTCGTAGCGGAAGGTCTTCAGCTCACGTTTGGGCGGCGTGACCAGCCCGGCCCAGACTGTTTCGATCGAGGCGACGATCATCGCGCCGACCAGTACCACAGCCATTGGCCCACGCTCTGTATCGAACAGGCAGACCACACGCTCGTTGCGAGCGAACAGCTCGGGGACATTCTCTGCGGTGGTCTGGTTGACCGAGAACAGGCGGCCCGGCACATAGACCATTTCGCGCAGGGTGCCGGCCAGCGGCATGTGCACGCGGTGGTAGTCCTTGGGCGACAGGTAGATGGTGGCAAACTCGCCGCCCATGAACGGCGCGGCCATGGCCGGATCACCGCCCAGCAGCTCTTGCGCGCTGAAACCGTGGCCTTTGGCCTGGAAGATACGACCGTGCTCGATCGGGCCAAGCTGGCTGACCGCACCGTCGGCCGGGCACAGGATGGCGCCCGGGGTTTCGTCCAGTGGACGGGCACCAGGTTTCAAGGCGCGGGTGAAGAACGCATTGAAGTGCTCGTAAGCGCTCAGGTCTTCGACCAGCGCCTCGCTCATGTTCACCTGGTAGCGCTTGGCGAACCATGCGGTGAAGGCGTTCTTGAACCAGCGCACGCGGCACTCGGCGATGCAGCCGGCCAGCCGCGACAGCAGGTGGTGCGGCAGCAGGTACTGGCTGATGATGAACAGACGGGATTTCATGCAGGTTCCTTAGACTTCTACAGGCGTGTCCGGGTGGTTGCCCCATTCGCTCCACGAGCCGGCGTAGGCCTTGACGCGTGGGTAGCCGAGGGCCTTGGCCACCAGGTAAGTGAAACCGGAGCGGCGGTGGGTCTGGCAGTGGGTGATCACCTCCTTGTCAGGGGTGATGCCCAGTTGCTCGAGGACTTGTTTGATGTCCTGGCGAATGCGCAGGTGGTCGTTGAGGTCCATGCCGGCGGTCCACTCGAAGTTGATTGCGCCGGGGATGTGGCCGCCTTTGGCTGCCAGCACTTTTTCGCCGCTGAATTCCTGCGGGCCGCGCGCGTCCCAGATGACCAGGTCATCGGCGCCCAGGCGGCTTTGCAGGTACTCGCGGGTGGCAGTGGGTGCGCTGTCTATGTGCAGGTGCACCGGGGCGCTGCCAATGGCAGGCACTGCGGTGGACAGCTTGTCTGCCGGCCAGGCCTGGATACCGCCATTGAGGTAGTGGTAGCGCTCGTGGCCGATGACATCGAGCAGCCAGATGAAGCGCCCGGCCCAGCCGCCGCCTTCATCGTCGTACACCACATACACGGCATCGGCGCGGTGGCCGAGTTCGCTGAACAGTTTTTCGAGCTCGCCCAGGGCTGGCAGCAGGCCGGGCGCCGGGGGCTGGCCGAGCTGGGTGCGCTTGCCTTCGACAAAGCGCGCGCCGGGGATATGCCCGCTGACATAGCGGTTGGCGCTGCTCAGGTCGACCAGGATCAGCTGCGGCGAATCCAGGCGTGGCAGCAGGTCTGCAGCTTCGATCACCAGGGGCAGGCCGGAAAAGTCGGTCATCCACGGTCTCCAGTGTGGAAAGAGGGGCGATTGTAGCGCAAGGCTCAACCCTTGCGGTTGGTAAACACCGACAAGGCCCGCTCGATGCATTGCGCGGTCTTGCCGAAGGCTTGCACGCTGATATCGGCCAAAGGCCGGCAGCCCTGGTCGGCCACCAACAGCATCAGCACCTGGTCGTTCGCAGCCAGCGAGCGAAGCAGTACATGTTCGCTGCGGAACAAGGTGCGCAGCGGGGCGGGCAACAGCGCCGAGAACTGGCTGTGGTTTTCCGGTGTGATGCGCAACTGCCCGGCCTGACTCAGCAGCTTTTGCAGCAGCTTGTTCTGCGATACCTGCAGGGCCAGAGCCCCGGCCTCCTTGGGCAGGCCGGCAATTTGCTGCACGCGCAGGTAGTCACTGGCCTTGTCCAGGCTAAGCAGCATGATGCGTTGCATGCCGCAGGCCAGCAGGGCCTCACGGGCCTGCGTGGCCAGGTGCACGGTGTTGGTGAACGGGCTGGGTTGGGCCAGCAGGTGCTGGCACAGCGTGCGCCAGCGTGCCAGGTCGTCGCTGCTGGGCGGTGGTGGAGCCAGCATGTCCGGGTGCGGCCGGCGTTGGTGCCACGGCCAGATCAAGGCCTCGGCCGGGTGGAACAGGGCATGCCGGGCGTGGCGGCGGGCGCTGGCGGCAGCCTGCTGGTGCACCTGCTGCTGCACATCTTCCAGCGAGGTTTGCAGGTACAGCGCGGTCAGCAGTTGCCAGCGCAGCAGGTGCGGGTTGTCCCAGCCGACCTGTGCCGCCAGGGCCAGGTTGTTGGCCAGCAGTACGGTATTGGCCGGCTGGTTGAACCAGCGCCGCAGGCCGGGCTCGGCGTCCAGGCGGTGTTGCTGGCTGAGCAGGTCTTCGTCGCGGGCGATATTCAGCACCTGGGCCAGTTGTTCGCGCTCTTCCAGTAGCAGGCGATAACCCTGGGTGACCCACTGGGGCAGGCGCCAATACTCGGCCATGGTCTGGCACAGCGCCATGATGCGCACGCCAAACAGTTCTTCCTCGACGTGGGCGGCGTCTTCACCTTTGTGGATAACCCGCAGTTCCCAAGTGTCAAGCAGCTTGGGGTAGGCCAGTGCCAGTGGCCAGAGTGGCGACAGGAACAGCAGGCTGCCCCAGTGAATCTCTTGCCACAGCCGTGCCAGGCGGCTGGCGAACAGGCCGCTGGCCTGCTGTGCCGCATGCTGGCTGATCATCTGGAACTGGCACAATACCGGCGGAATTTCCTCCACGGGCAGTGCCGGCAAGCGTTTGAGAAGCTGCTCGCTGCGCTCCAGGCCCAGGCGGTTGAGGGCGACTTCCAGGCTTTCGGCGGGTTCGGCGAGGCTGGCATTGGTGGGGTGATTGGCTTCGCGCATCACTGACAGCACCAGTGCCGGGCTATCCTGCATCAGTTCGGCGATATCGCGCAGCGAGCGACGGCTATCGTGGATGGCAGCCATGACCCGGTCGTAGCTGTGCTTCGGCACGGGGATGCGAACACTCTCGAGCAGCTTTACCCAGGCCTCTAGCGTACGCGGGGCCTGAGTGGGCACCTTGGTTTCAATTGGCATTTTGACATCAGTCCGAACTGGCTTTTCGCATTGAGTGGCTATAGTCTGGCGCAGTTCTGCCGATAAGTAGAAGAAGAGTTTTAAAGCTCCCGTCTCTTCCCCTGACCACGACAGCAAGTGCTTTGAACCTATGGCTAAAATTATCGGCATCATCGTCGTATTCGCGAGCGTGCTCGGCGGCTACGTGCTCTCCCACGGCAAGATCGCAGCGCTGATCCAGCCGTTCGAAGTACTGATCATCGGCGGTGCGGCCTTTGGTGCATTCCTGCAGGCCAACCCTGGCCACATGACCATGCACGTCATCAAGAAGTCGATGAAGATGTTCGGCTCGCGCTTCAGCCATGCCTTCTACCTGGAGGTGCTGGGCCTCGTTTACGAAATCCTCAACAAAAGCCGTCGCGAAGGCATGATGGCCATCGAGGCCGACATCGAGGACGCCGCTGCCAGCCCGATCTTCGCCAAGTACCCGACGGTACTGGCCGATGAGCGCATGACCGCGTTCGTCTGCGATTACCTGCGCATCATGTCCACCGGCAACATGGCCCCGCACGAGCTCGAGGGCCTGTTCGACATGGAACTGCTGAGCATGAAGGAAGAGCTGGAGCACCCGTCCCACGCGGTGACCGGCATCGCCGACGGTATGCCCGGGTTCGGTATCGTTGCGGCGGTACTGGGTATCGTGGTGACCATGGCCTCGCTGGGCGATGGCGATCAGGCGGCCATCGGCATGCACGTAGGTGCGGCGCTGGTGGGTACCTTCTTCGGTATTCTGGCGGCTTACGGGTTCTTCGGCCCGTTGGCCAAGTGCCTGGAGCACGATGCCAAGGAAGAACTGAACCTCTACGAATCGATCAAGGCTTCGCTGGTGGCCTCGGCGTCGGGCATGCCACCTTCGCTGGCGGTCGAGTTCGGGCGCAAGGTGCTGTACCCCAAGCACCGCCCAAGCTTCGCCGAACTGGAACAAGCGGTTCGCGGTCGCTGAGTCATGGAGAACAATCAGCCCATCATCGTCAAGCGCGTCAAGCGCTTTGGCGGCGGCCACCATGGTGGCGCCTGGAAAATCGCCTTTGCCGACTTCGCCACGGCGATGATGGCGTTCTTCCTGGTGCTGTGGCTGTTGTCCACGGCCACGCCTGAGCAGAAGATCGCCATTGCCGGCTACTTCCAGGACCCTATTGGTTTCTCCGAGAGTGGCACGCCTTATGTCATCGACCTTGGGGGTTCCCCGGAGATGGCGCCGGACAAAACCATCAATCCGGAAGTGAAGACCGAGCCGACGCAGCAGTCCCCCACTCAGCTGAACAAGGACCAGGTCGAGACCATGGCCGAGCAGGTCGAGCGCGAGCGTCTGGAGTTGTTGCTGCAGGAGCTGCAGAACAAGGTGGAAGAGAACCCGCAACTGCAGAAGTTCAAGGACCAGATCCTGTTCGAGATCACCCAGGACGGCCTGCGCATCCAGATCATGGATGCTGAGAACCGACCGATGTTCGACATCGGTAGCGCGCGCCTGCAGCCTTACTTCGAAGATATCCTGCTGGCCATGGCCGACACCATCAAAGCGGTGCCGAACAAGATCAGCATCAGCGGCCATACCGATGCCAAGCCGTATGCTGGCACTGGCGAGTACGGTAACTGGGAGCTGTCGGCCAACCGCGCCAACGCCGCGCGGCGTGCCCTGGTGGCGGGTGGTTACCCGGACGGCCAGGTGGCACGGGTGGTGGGGTACGCCTCGTCGTCACTGTTCGACCGCAAGGATCCGTTCAACCCGGTCAACCGCCGTATCGACATCATCGTGCTGACCAAGAAAGCCCAGCGCAATATCGAAGGTGAGCAGGGTGCGCCGGAAACACCGCCAGCTGCGCCAACTGCACCTGCAGCGCCAGCCAGTGGTGCTGCGCCAGGGGCTTCGGCACCGGCTGACCCAGGGGCAACTGAACAGCCTCCGATGCAACCGCGCGAGCTGCGCCAGAAGCTGAACATCTTTGAAGATGGCACGCTGAAGATGGATGAAGCCAAGGAGCAGTAAGCGGCTTTTCTGTGTGGGCAACGGTTCTACACAACACCCGAACGCCGGCGCGATCACTGTAGGAGCGGGTTTACCCGCGAAGCCGCCAGTGCGGTGAATGGCACCGGCGTTGCCGGTGTTCGCGGCTAGAGTCGCTACTACATACGCATCGGTGATTGGGCGCAGGCCGTCGTAGGAGCGGGTTCACCCGCGAAAGGGCCGGACCTGCTGGCCAATTTCCACCCGCCGTTCACCGTTGCAGTCGCCACCGTATTCGCGGGTAAACCCGCCCCTACAAGGGATCGCGGCAACTTTCATTTCGAGCGTTTCAGTAGCTGTCTTCTGCCAGGCTGGCGATGATCGAGCGGTAGCTGTTCATGCGCTGCGGCTTGATGCGCCCCTCTTCCAGTGCCTTGAGCAGCGCGCAGCCCGGTTCGCGGTCATGCTTGCAGTCGCGGAAGCGGCAGGTGCCGAACAGGTCGCGGAACTCGATGAAGCCATCCTCCACGTCGTCGCGGCTGACATGGCCAAGGCCGAACTCGCGAATACCCGGCGAGTCGATCAGGTCCCCGCCATTGGGGAAGTGGTAAAGCCGCGCCGTGGTGGTGGTGTGGGTACCCTGGCCTGACCATTCCGACAAGCCCCCGACGCGGGTGCCAGCGTCTGGCAGCAGGCTGTTGACCAGCGACGACTTGCCCACCCCCGACTGGCCGACGAACACGCTGATATGGCCGTCGAGTTGTTGCTGCAGGCGCTGCATGCCGTCGCCGTGGTGTGCCGAAACTTCCAGCAGCGGGTAGCCCAGTTCGCGGTAGACCTCCAGCAGCGCATGCAGGCCTGGGCCGTTCTCGTCGTTGATCAGGTCGGCTTTGTTCAGCAGCAGCAGCGGGCGCAGGCCGGCGTGCTCGGCCGCTACCAGATAGCGGTCGATCAGGTTCGGGTGCGGCTCCGGCGCCGGGGCGAACACGATCACGATCAGGTCGACGTTGGCTGCCACCGGCTTGAGTTGACCATGGTTGTTCGGCCGGCACAGCTCGGTGCTGCGCGGCATCTGCGCCACAATTACGCCGATGCCCTGGTTACCCGCACGCCACACGACACGGTCGCCGGTGACCAGTGCTGGCAGGTTTGCGCGCAAATGGCAGCGGAACACCTGGCCTGCGGTTTCGCCATCCTGAGCTTCAACTTCTACCTGCACGCCGAAGTGCGCGATCACCAGGCCCAGTTGCTCCGGCCCCAGGTCGCCACCTTCCAGTTCCTGCAGTGCATGCTGCTCGCGTTTGGCCGCGCGAGCGGCGCGCTCGCCCTGGATTTTTTCGATCCGCCAGTTTTGGCGGCGATTGAGCTGGCGTTTGGCCATGAAGGTACCGTAAGAGAGGCCCGGCGTGGGGCATTGAAAACGGCAGGCAGTTTAGCACGCCAGCCGCTGGACTATTCTGCTCACCTTTGTGCCGTGAATGGGCGTGCCTTGGCCACTAGGCTAATATGACCGCCTATATGAGGAGCCCCTGCATGCAAAACCCACAGAACCTGATCTGGATCGACCTGGAAATGACCGGCCTGGATCCGGACAGCGACGTCATCATCGAAATGGCCACCATCGTCACCGACAGCGAGCTCAATACCTTGGCCGAAGGCCCGGTAATCGCCATCCACCACAGTGACGAAGTGCTGGCGCGCATGGACGAGTGGAACACCCGCACCCATGGCGCTTCGGGGCTGACCCAGCGCGTGCGCGAGAGCAAGGTCAGCATGGCCGAAGCCGAGGCACAGACCATCGCCTTCCTCGAGCAGTGGGTGCCTAAAGGCAAGTCGCCGATCTGCGGCAACAGCATCTGCCAGGATCGTCGTTTCCTCTACCGCCACATGCGCAACCTGGAAAACTACTTCCACTACCGCAACCTGGATGTCTCCACCCTCAAGGAGCTGGCCGCGCGCTGGGCGCCGGACGTGCGTGACAGCTTCAAGAAGGGCAATACCCACCTGGCGCTGGACGATATCCGCGAATCGATCGCCGAACTGCGTCACTATCGCGAGCACTTCATCAAGCTGTGAGTCGAAACGGCGCAGATATTGTATCTGCGCCCCCTTTTGGTGCCTTGGGCAACTGGTTAGACTGCGCGCCTTTCCTGCACGGACCCGCACCATGTTGTTGATGCTCTACCTTATCGCCATTACCGCCGAAGCCATGACTGGCGCTCTGTCTGCCGGGCGTCGCGGCATGGATTGGTTTGGCGTGGTGCTGATCGCCTGCGTCACTGCGCTTGGGGGCGGCTCGGTGCGTGATGTGCTGCTCGGGCACTACCCGCTGACCTGGGTGAAGCACCCTGAGTACCTGGTGCTGACCAGTTTTGCGGCGCTGCTGACCATTTTCATTGCGCCAATGATGCGCCGCCTTCGCTCGCTGTTCCTGGTGCTCGATGCCCTGGGGCTGGTGGCGTTTACCCTGATAGGTTGCATGACGGCGCTGGAGATGGGGCAGGGCATGCTGGTGGCGTCGATCAGCGGGGTGATCACCGGGGTGTTTGGCGGGATCCTGCGGGATATCTTCTGCAACGACATCCCGCTGGTGTTCCGCCGTGAGCTGTATGCCAGTGTGTCATTTGCGGCGGCCTGGTTCTATCTGGGATGCGTGTATTTCAAGGTGCCGGCGGAGCAGGCGACGTTGCTGACTCTGTTTGGCGGCTTCCTGGTACGCCTGTTGGCGATACGCTTCCACTGGGAAATGCCCAAGTTCCACTACAACGACCAGCAGTGACGCAATTTATAAGCGCAACATGGCCCATGTGGGAGCGGGCGTGCCCGCGAACACCGGCGAAGCCGGTGCCATTCCCTGTGTTGCCTGCTTCGCGGGCGCGCCCGCTCCCACAAGGATGGCGCATGCTCTGAGGCTGGTCGCTATTGAGCTCCGTGTCGGGCCAGCGCCCACTCCACATGCTCACGCACCAATTCAGATTCATCGTCACGCCTGGCCTTCAGCGCCTCGATCACCGGAATCGTGGAGGGCGCATTGCCCAACCCCACCGCCAGGTTGCGCAAGAACCGCTCGTACCCCGCACGCCGCAAAGGCCCGCCCTCGGTCTTGCGCAGGAAGGTGCGTTCATCCCACAGGAACATCGCCGCCAGGTCGGTATTTTCCAGCCCATGCCGTGGCTGGAAATCCTGCTCCTGGCTGTGCTTGGCAAAGCGGTTCCAGGGGCAGACGATCTGGCAGTCGTCGCAACCGAACACCCGGTTGCCCATCTTTGCGCGTAACTCGACAGGGATCGCGCCCCTCAGCTCGATGGTCAGGTACGAGATACAGCGTCGCGCATCCAGCACATAGGGCCCGACAAACGCTTGTGTCGGGCAGATGTCCAGGCAGGCCTGGCAACGCCCGCAGTGCTCGCTGGTGGTGGCTTCGTCCACCGGCAACGGCAGGTCGACGAACAGTTCGGCAAGGAAGAAGTAGCTACCCGCCTTGCGGTTGAGCAATAGCGTGTTCTTGCCGATCCAGCCCAGCCCAGCCTGTTCGGCCAGGGCTTTTTCCAGTACCGGGGCGCTGTCCACAAAGGCGCGGTAGCCGAACGGGCCGATGGCTTCCTGGATGCGGTCGGCGAGGAACTGCACGCGCTTGCGCACCAGCTTGTGGTAGTCCCGGCCAAGCGCGTAGCGTGACACGTAGGCCTTCTCGGGCTGGGCAAGGCGCTGCGCCATCTGCGTGTCGCCGGGCAGGTAGTCCATACGTAGCGAGACCACGCGTACCGTGCCGGGGATCAGCTGGTCGGGATGTGACCTTTTGCTGCCGTGGGCGCCCAGGTATTCCATTTCACCCTGATAACCGGCGTCGAGCCAACGCTGCAGGTGGTGTTCGTGTTCGCCAAGGTCGACCCCGGCGATGCCAACATGGGCAAAACCGAGTTCCTGGCCCCAAATCTTGATCGATTGGGCCAGTTGGGCGAGGTCAGGTGTAGAGGCGGACATGGATGGGCAAGGCAATACGGGCTCAGGTGCGTATAATTCTGCCAGACATTGGAGCCTTTGACCCCATGCCGCAGACCAAACACCCCAGTAATGCCCCACAATTGCTCAGCAGCGTGACGGTTGCCCGCCTGCCGGCGCGGCAGGCGCATGCCCACAAAGGCGACTTTGGCCATGTACTGGTGGTCGGTGGCGACCTGGGTACCGGAGGCGCTGTGTTGCTCAGTGCCGAAGCCGCCCTGCGTTGCGGCGCCGGGCTGGTCAGCGTGGCAACCCGGCCCGAGCACGTGTCGGCCAGCCTGGCGCGCCTGCCCGAGGTCATGTGCCTGGGTGTCCGTTCGGCCAACCAACTGATGGGTGTGCTGGAGCGCGCCTCGGTCCTGGTGGTCGGGCCCGGCCTGGGGCAGGCGGCGTGGGGCTGCAGCCTGTTGTCGGCGGTGGCCAACGCCGAGCGGCCGCAAGTGTGGGATGCCGATGCCTTGAATTTGCTGGCGCGAACCCCGCTGGCCCTGCCCAGTGGCAGCATCCTTACTCCGCACCCGGGGGAGGCGGCGCGGCTGCTGGGCATTGCCACTGAGGCCGTACAGGCCGACCGCCCTGGTGCTGCGCGCAAGCTGGCGCGCCGTTATAACAGCGTCTGTGTACTCAAAGGTGCCGGCACCCTGGTGGCAGCCCCGAGCGGGCAGCTGGCGTTGTGCGAGCGCGGGCACCCGGCGATGGCCGGCGCCGGCCTGGGCGATGTGCTGACTGGCGTGCTGGCAGCCCTGTTGGCCCAAGGCCTGGATGCCTGGGGCGCAGCCTGTCTGGGGGTGTGGCTGCACGCCTGTGCCGGCGAGCGCCTTGGGAAAAAAGGTAGAGGCCTGGCGGCCAGTGATCTGGCGCCGGTCATTCGTGAGTTGTTGGAGGAGCATTCTGCGTGTCTGGCTTAAATCTGTTTCTGGCCGATGAAGAGGCCACGGTCAAATTCGGTGCAGCGCTGGCCGAGGTGACCGGCGGTCGCGGCGTGATTTTCCTCGAGGGCGACCTGGGCGCGGGTAAAACAACCCTGTCGCGTGGCCTGATCCGCGGTCTGGGCCATACTGGGGCTGTGAAAAGCCCGACGTTCACCGTGGTCGAACCCTATGAAATCGGCGAGGTCCGAGCCTTTCACTTCGACCTGTATCGCCTGGTCGACCCGGAGGAGCTTGAGTTCATGGGCATTCGTGACTATTTCGAGGGCGACCCGCTGTGCCTGTTCGAATGGCCACAAAAGGGTGCGGGCGTTTTGCCAAAGCCTGACCTGACCATTACCATAAGCCCCCAAGCGAGTGGACGCTCGCTGAACCTTTCGCCGCAGGGGGCTCGCGGCGAGGCCTGGTGCGTGGCACTGGCCGAACACTATAAACAGTAAGTGGGGTAGGTATGCGCATACGCGCACTGGTCGCCATCGTTGGGCTGCTGCTGACAACGGTGACCGTTGAGGCTCTGGCCGTCACTCAAGTCAAGAGCATGCGCCTGTGGCGCGCACCGGACAACACGCGGCTGGTCTTCGACCTGTCTGGCCCCGTGCAGCACAGTGTCTTCACCCTGAGCGCACCCGATCGCCTGGTCATCGACATCAATGGCGCAACACTGGCCGCGCCACTGAATGTGGCCACCTCCAACACGCCGATAAGCAGTGTGCGTTCGGCTCAGCGTACGCCAACCGACCTTCGGGTTGTGGTCGACCTGAAAAAGTCGGTTACCCCGAAAAGCTTCACCCTGGCGCCCAATGCACAGTACGGCAACCGCTTGGTGGTCGACCTGTATGACCAGGAGGCTGACGCTATCGCGGCCAGCGCGCCGCCACCTGCGCCGGCCCCGGTACAAACGCCTGCGACAACGCCCGCGGTGCCGGTGACGCCGACCCAGCCGGCGATCAAGCTGCCACCGGTACCCAGTGGCAAGCGTGACATTGTGGTTGCCATCGATGCCGGGCACGGCGGCGAAGACCCTGGCGCTTCCGGCTCGCGTGGCCAGCACGAAAAAGACATCGTGTTGCAGATCGCCAAGGAGCTGCAGCGTCAGATCAACAGCGAAAAAGGTTTCCGTGCAGAGCTGACCCGCACCGGTGATTACTTCATCCCGCTGCGCAAGCGTACGGAAATCGCCCGCAAGAAAGGCGCCGACCTGTTCATTTCGATTCACGCCGACGCGGCCCCGTCGCGCGCAGCCTTTGGCGCCTCGGTGTTCGCCCTGTCCGATCGTGGCGCCACCTCCGAGACGGCGCGCTGGCTGGCCGACACGGAAAACCGTTCTGACCTGATCGGTGGTGCGGGTAATGTCAGCCTCGACGACAAGGACCGCATGCTCGCGGGCGTGCTGCTTGATCTGTCGATGACCGCTACGCTCAGCTCCAGCCTCAACGTGGGGCAAAAGGTATTGGGCAACATGGGGCGTGTCACTTCGTTGCACAAGCAGCGTGTGGAACAGGCCGGGTTCATGGTGCTGAAGTCGCCGGATATTCCGTCGATCCTCGTTGAAACCGGGTTCATCTCGAACAACAACGAAGCAGCCAAACTGGCCTCCTCCAGCCACCAGCAGGCGCTGGCCCGGTCGATCCGCACTGGGGTGCACCAGTACTTCCAGCAGAACCCGCCACCTGGCACCTACATCGCCTGGCTGCGTGACACCGGCAAGATCGCCGCCGGCCCGCGTGAACACACCGTGCGCCCTGGCGAAACCCTGGCGATGCTCGCCGTGCGTTACCAGGTCAGTGTGGCCAGTCTGCGCAGCATCAACAGCCTGAAGACCGATGAGCTGAAGGTTGGCCAGCGCCTGGATGTACCCGCCACAACCTTGGCTGCGCAATGATGAGTGGCGGTTCGCGAATTCAGCTGCTCAGCCCGCGGCTGGCCAACCAGATTGCTGCCGGCGAGGTTGTCGAGCGGCCGGCGTCTGTAGCCAAGGAACTGCTGGAAAACAGCTTGGACTCCGGTGCCCGGCGCATCGATATCGAAGTCGAGCAGGGCGGCGTCAAACTGCTCAAGGTGCGGGACGATGGCAGCGGCATTTCTGCCGACGACCTGCCGCTGGCCCTGGCCCGACACGCCACCAGCAAGATCCGCGAGCTGGAAGACCTTGAAGGGGTATTGAGCCTGGGCTTCCGTGGCGAGGCCTTGGCCTCGATCAGTTCGGTGGCGCGCCTGACCCTGACCTCGCGTACCGCCAGTGCCAGTGAGGCCTGGCAAGTAGAAACCGAAGGCCGTGACATGACGCCGCGCGTGCAGCCGGCGGCGCACCCGGTCGGTACCTCGGTGGAAGTGCGCGATTTGTTCTTCAATACCCCGGCCAGGCGCAAGTTCCTCAAAGCCGAGAAAACCGAATTCGATCACTTGCAGGAAGTGATCCGGCGGCTGGCGCTGGCCCGTTTCGATGTCGGCTTCCACCTGCGCCACAATGGCAAGAGCATCCTCAGCCTGCACGAGGCCCACGACGAAACCGCCCGTGCACGGCGGGTGGGTGCCATCTGCGGCCCGGGCTTCATGGAGCAGGCACTGCCGATCGACGTCGAGCGCAACGGCCTGCGCCTTTGGGGCTGGGTCGGCTTGCCGACGTTCTCGCGCAGCCAGGCAGACCTGCAGTACTTCTTCGTCAATGGCCGGGCAGTGCGCGACAAACTGGTCGCCCATGCCGTGCGTCAGGCCTACCGGGACGTGCTGTTCAACGGCCGTCACCCCACGTTCGTGCTGTTCCTGGAGCTGGAGCCCAACGGCGTCGATGTGAACGTGCACCCTACCAAGCATGAAGTGCGATTCCGTGAAGGGCGCTCGGTGCATGACTTCCTGTATGGCACCTTGCACCGTGCCTTGGCCGATGTACGTCCGGAAGACCAGCTGGCCGCGCCTGCTGCCGTACCTGAGCTGGTTCGTCCCACGGGCCAGCAGGCCGGTGAGTTCGGGCCTCAGGGTGAAATGCGCCTGGCCTCGCCGGTGCTTGAACAGCCTCGAGCCCCACAACAGTCGTTTTCCAATGGTGGCAGTGGCGCCGGTTACCAGTATCAATACACCCCACGTCCCTCACAGCCGCTGCCGGCCGCAGAGGCGCAGGCGGTGTATCGCGAGTTCTATAAACCGCTGGAAACCGGTGCAGCGCCTGCGACGGCACTGCCCGAAAGCCAGGGCGACATTCCCCCGCTAGGCTATGCCCTGGCGCAGCTCAAGGGTATCTACATCCTGGCCGAGAACGCTGTTGGCCTGGTGCTGGTGGACATGCACGCCGCCCACGAGCGGATAATGTACGAGCGCCTCAAGGTGGCCATGGCCAGCGAGGGTCTGAGCGGCCAGCCGCTGCTGGTGCCTGAAACCTTGGCCCTTAGCCAGCGTGAAGCCGACTGTGCCGAAGAGCATGCACAGTGGTTTCAGCGCCTGGGCTTCGAATTGCAGCGCCTGGGCCCTGAGACCCTGGCGATTCGCCAGATCCCGGCCTTGCTCAAGCAGGCTGAAGCCAACCGCCTGGTGCAGGACGTGCTTGCCGACCTTATGGAGTACGGCACCAGTGATCGCATTCAGGCGCACCTCAACGAACTGCTCGGTACCATGGCCTGCCACGGTGCCGTGCGCGCCAACCGGCGCCTGGCAATTCCCGAGATGAACGCCCTGCTGCGCGACATGGAAAACACCGAGCGCAGCGGCCAGTGCAACCATGGCCGTCCTACCTGGACTCAGATGGGCCTGGACGATCTGGACAAACTTTTCCTGCGCGGTCGATGAAATGAGCGGCAAGCCCCCTGCAATATTCCTGATGGGTCCGACGGCGGCCGGCAAGACCGATCTTGCCATCGAACTGACCACGGTGCTGCCGTGTGAACTGATCAGCGTCGATTCGGCACTTGTGTACCGTGGCATGGATATCGGTTCGGCCAAGCCGTCGAAAGAAATCCTCGCTGCTCACCCGCACCGGCTGATCGACATTCGCGACCCGGCCCAGAGCTATTCCGCCGCGCAGTTCCGTGCCGACGCGCTGGAGGCCATGGCCGAGATCACCGCGCGCGGCAAGATCCCGCTGCTGGTCGGCGGCACCATGCTCTATTACAAGGCGTTGATCGATGGCCTGGCCGATATGCCGGCCGCCGATGCGACGGTGCGCGCCGAGCTGGAAGCGCAGGCTGAAGCCCTGGGCCTGGCCGAGCTGCACCGCCAGTTGGCCGAAGTGGACCCGGAGTCCGCGGCACGTATCCACCCCAATGACCCGCAGCGGCTGATCCGGGCCTTGGAGGTATACCGGGTGAGCGGCGAGAGCATGACAGCTCATCGTCGGCGTCAATTCGCGGAAAGTCGCGGCGCAGACGCAGGCGCCGGCGGACATTTGCCCTATACTGTCGCCAGTTTGGCGATTGCTCCTACAGATCGTCACATTTTGCATCAGCGAATTGCGTTACGATTTTCGCAGATGCTGGAACAGGGCTTCGTTGACGAGGTCCGATCGCTGCGAGCCAGAAGTGACTTGCACGCCGGGCTGCCGTCTATACGGGCAGTGGGGTATCGGCAAGTCTGGGATTACCTGGATGGCAAGCTGACTGAGAATGAGATGCGTGAACGCGGTATCATCGCTACCCGGCAGCTGGCCAAGCGGCAGTTCACCTGGTTGCGTGGCTGGCCTGACGTGCACTGGCTTGACAGCCTGGCCTGCGACAATCTGTCCCGCACCTTGAAATACCTTGGGGCCATCTCCATATTGAGCTGAGTCCCTGCTGATTGCCGTCTATTCTTGCGAAGGGGCGGCCTAATTTATCGATTTTATTGATTTTCTATTATTTATCCTTACAGGAGTGCGGCATATGTCAAAAGGGCATTCGCTACAAGACCCTTACTTGAACACCTTGAGAAAAGAAAAGGTCCCGGTGTCCATTTACCTGGTCAACGGTATCAAACTGCAGGGCTCGATCGAATCGTTCGACCAGTTCGTGGTATTGCTGAAGAACACCGTCAGCCAGATGGTCTACAAGCACGCCATCTCGACCGTAGTTCCGGCCCGTCCAGTCCGCCTGCCAAGCCCGACCGACAGCGAGCACGGCGACAGCGAGCCAGGCAACGCCTGATAGGAGCCTGCATTGTTCTTTGAGCGCCACGGTGGTGGTGAGCGGGCGTTGCTCGTTCACTTAGAAGGTCAGAACCCTGAGGCGCGCGAAGACCCGCAGGAGTTTCAGGAGTTGGCATTGTCGGCCGGTGCCGACATCGTCTCGCTGGTCACGGTGACAAGGCATCAGCCTTCCGCCAAATACCTGATTGGCAGTGGCAAGGTCGAAGAGCTGCACGATCTGGTCCATGCCGAACAGGTAGACCTGGTGATTTTCAATCACACCCTCACGCCCAGTCAGGAGCGCAACCTTGAACGTGTGTTCGAGTGTCGTGTGCTCGACCGTACCGGGCTGATCCTCGATATCTTCGCCCAACGGGCGCGTACCCATGAAGGCAAGCTGCAGGTCGAACTGGCCCAGCTGGAGCACATGAGCACGCGGCTGGTGCGCGGCTGGACTCACCTTGAGCGACAAAAAGGTGGTATCGGCCTGCGCGGCCCGGGTGAAACCCAGCTGGAAACCGACCGCCGCCTGTTGCGGGTGCGTATACGCCAGATCAAGTCACGCCTGGAGAAAGTGCGCAGCCAGCGTGAGCAGGCGCGTCGCGGGCGCAAGCGCGCGGATATCCCCTCGGTGTCGCTGGTGGGTTATACCAACGCCGGCAAGTCCACGCTGTTCAACGCCCTGACCGAATCCGAGGTGTATGCCGCGGACCAGTTGTTCGCCACCCTCGACCCGACCCTGCGCCGGCTCGAGCTCAACGACCTGGGGCCGATCGTGCTGGCCGATACCGTAGGCTTCATTCGCCACCTGCCGCACAAGCTGGTCGAGGCATTTCGGGCTACGCTCGAAGAGTCGAGCAACTCCGACCTGTTGCTGCATGTGATCGACGCCCATGAGCCAGAGCGCATGGAGCAGATCGAGCAGGTGCTGGCGGTGTTGGGCGAGATTGGTGCCGAGGGGTTGCCGATCCTGGAGGTGTACAACAAACTCGACTTGCTCGAAGATGTCGAACCACAGATCCAGCGCAATGCCGATGGCAAGCCGGAACGGGTCTGGGTATCGGCACGCGATGGGCGTGGCCTGGAGCTGGTTGGCCAGGCGGTTGCCGAGTTGCTGGGGGATGATCTGTTTGTCGGTACCCTGTGCCTGGAGCAGCGTTTTGCCCGCTTGCGCGCGCAATTCTTTGCCTTGGGTGCCGTGCAGAGTGAAGAGCATGATGAAGAAGGGCGCAGCCTGCTGAGCGTGCGACTGCCCATGGTCGAACTGAATCGCCTGGTCAGCCGCGAAGGCATGGAGCCGCAAGTGTTTGTCCAGCAACACACTTTGCAATAAATGCTCGTCGAGGTCGCCGGGCAGCAGTGACAGGCATTCTGTAGCATTGGACGGCGCGCCGTGGGCGCGTCTTTGCTTTATCAGATGGAGAGCGCTATGGCTTGGAACGAGCCGGGTGGCAACTCGAACAATCAGGATCCCTGGGGCGGCCGCCGCGGTGGCGGTGGCGGCGGTGGTGACAAGAAAGGTCCACCGGATCTGGACGAGGCCTTCCGCAAACTGCAGGACAGCCTGAATGGCATGTTCGGCGGCAGCAAGAAACGTGGCGGCGGTGATCGCAATGTCGGCAAGGGCGGTGGCCTGGGCCTGCTGGGCATCGGCCTGGCGGTGCTGGCTGCAATCTGGCTGTACAGCGCCGTGTATGTGGTCGACGAGCAGGAGCAGGCGGTTGTGCTGCGCTTCGGCAAGTACTATGAGACGGTCGGTCCCGGCCTGAACATCTACTTCCCGCCGATTGATCGCAAGTACATGGAAAACGTCACGCGTGAGCGTGCCTACACCAAGCAGGGCCAGATGCTGACCGAAGACGAGAACATCGTCGAGGTGCCGCTGACCGTCCAGTACAAGATCAGCAACCTGCAGGACTTCGTGCTCAACGTCGACCAGCCTGAGGTGAGCTTGCAGCACGCGACCGACAGCGCCCTGCGCCACGTGGTGGGTTCCACTTCGATGGACCAGGTGTTGACCGAGGGTCGTGAGCAGATGGCCGTGGATATCCGCGAACGCCTGCAGCGCTTCCTCGACAACTACCGCACCGGTATCACCGTTACCCAGGTCAACGTACAGAGCGCGGCAGCCCCGCGTGAAGTGCAGGAAGCCTTCGACGACGTGATCCGCGCCCGCGAAGACGAGCAGCGTGCCCGCAACCAGGCCGAGTCCTATGCCAATGGCGTGGTGCCGGAAGCCCGTGGTCAGGCCCAGCGCATCATCGAGGATGCCAATGGTTACCGCGACGAAGTCATTGCCCGCGCCAAGGGTGAGGCAGACCGCTTCACCAAGCTGCTTGCCGAGTACCGCAAGGCACCTGACGTAACCCGTGAGCGTCTGTATCTGGAGACCATGCAAGAGGTCTACAGCAACTCGAGCAAGGTCATGGTGGCAACCAAGGACGGGCAGAGCAACCTGCTCTACCTGCCGCTGGACAAGATGGTCGAAGGCAGCCGCAAGCCGTCCGTGCCAACCACCAGCGCGTCGCCATCGGCTAACGATGCGGCCGCTCGTGCCGCGCAGGACATGCAACAGCAACAGCAGCCGCTGCGTACTAGGGAGAGCCGCTGATGAGCAATAGATCGCTGATCGCCCTGATCGCCGCCGTGGTCCTGGCCATTGTGGCCTGGAACAGCTTCTACATCGTGTCCCAGACCGAGCGGGCGGTACTGCTGCGTTTCGGTAAGGTGGTCCAGGCGGATGTTCAGCCAGGCCTGCACGTGAAGATTCCGTACGTGAACCAGGTGCGCAGGTTCGACGCCCGGCTGATGACACTCGACGCGCCTACCCAGCGGTTCCTGACCCTGGAGAAGAAAGCGGTGATGGTCGACGCCTACGCCAAGTGGCGCGTCAAGGACGCTGAACGCTTCTACACCGCCACGTCCGGCATGAAGCAGATCGCCGACGAGCGTCTGTCGCGTCGTCTGGAAAGTGGCCTGCGCGACCAGTTCGGTAAACGTACCCTGCACGAAGTGGTTTCCGGTGAACGTGATGCACTGATGGCTGACATCACTGCATCGCTGAACCGCATGGCGAGCAAGGAACTGGGCATCGAGGTGGTCGACGTGCGCGTCAAGGCCATCGACCTGCCGAAGGAAGTCAACCGCAGCGTGTTCGACCGCATGAGCACCGAGCGTGAGCGTGAAGCCCGCGAGCACCGTGCCAAGGGTAACGAGCTGGCTGAGGGTATCCGTGCCGATGCCGACCGTCAGCGCCGTGTGCTGCTGGCCGAGGCTTATCGCGAAGCAGAAGAAACCCGTGGTGATGGTGATGCCCAAGCGGCCGCTATCTATGCCAAGGCTTACAGCCAGGACGCTGATTTCTATGCGTTCCACCGTAGTCTGCAGGCATACCGCGAGAGCTTCTCGAGCAAGAGCGACGTGATGGTCCTGGACCCGAAGAACGAATTCTTCCGTTACCTGGACAAGAGCAGGCCGTGATGCTCAGGCCCTGATTTTCATGCAGCGGCCCCCCGCCTGGCAGCTAATGCACCAGGCGGGGTGCATCCTGAATGAAAAGGGGTGTATGATGAGGCAGCCGGGAAATTTCCCGGCTTTTTTGCGTCTGCAAGGTTGATTGGCTCAGCGCCGGTTGACGGTTTGGTCAGCTCGCAAGGCAATTTGAGGGTGTCGGGTACGGTGGCTGCGCTGGGATCAGTGCTGCCCGCTGCTGTGCGCGATACCGGCTTTTCTGACGGTTTGCCCGCTGGCAAGCCGCCCGGACCAGAGGGGAAATGGCGTAATGGCAACGGTAGACCGCTGGCTGCTGCCAGATGGCATCGAGGAAGTACTGCCACCTGAGGCTGCGCGCATCGAGATCGCGCGCCGCCAGGTGTTGGACCTGTTCCAGAGTTGGGGCTACGAACTGGTCGTCACCCCGCATATCGAGTACCTGGAGTCGCTGCTTACCGGCGCCGGCCAGGACCTGGATCAGCGCACCTTCAAGGTAGTGGACCCGCAGTCCGGCCGCCTGATGGGCTTCCGCGCCGACTTCACCCCGCAGGTAGCGCGTATCGATGCGCACACACTGCGCCGTGAGGGCCCGAGCCGCCTGTGCTATGCCGGCAGCGTGCTGCACGCCCAGCCGCGTGCCCTGTCCACCTCGCGCAGCCCGATCCAGCTGGGTGCCGAACTGTACGGCGATGCCAGCCCTACCAGCGACGTCGAAGTCATCAGCCTGATGCTCGCCACGCTGCAACTGGCCGATGTGCCGGATGTGCACATGGACCTGGGCCACGTCGGTATTTACCGCGGCCTGGCCCGTGCCGCCGGCCTGTCCGGCGCGGTCGAACAGCAGCTGTTCGACGCCATGCAACGCAAGGCTGTCGATGAAGTGCAGGCGCTGACCGCCGACCTGCCGAAAGACCTGGGCAGCATGCTGCGCGCCCTGGTCGAGCTGTGCGGTGGTCGTGAAGTACTGGCTGAAGCCCGCGTGCGCCTCGGTCGCGCCCCGGCCAGCGTGCTGGCGGCGCTGGACGACCTGCTGGCGATCGCTGATCGCCTGGCGTCGCGCTACCCGGACCTGCCGCTGTACTTCGACCTCGGCGAGCTGCGTGGCTACCACTACCACACGGGCGTGGTGTTCGCCGTGTTCGTGCCAGGCGAAGGCCAATCGATCGCCCAGGGCGGGCGCTACGACGATATCGGCGCCGACTTTGGCCGGGCGCGCCCGGCCACTGGTTTCTCCACGGATTTGAAGACCCTGGTCACACTGGGGCGAGCGGAGGTCGTATTGCCAACTGGCGGCATCTGGATGCCGGACAGTGGCGATGCGGCCCTCTGGCAGCAAGTCTGCCAGTTGCGCAACGAGGGCCAGCGTGTGGTTCAGGCTCTGCCTGGCCAGCCGTTGAGTGCTGCTCTCGAGGCGGATTGTGATCGGCAATTGATTCAGCAAGACGGGCGCTGGCAGGTTCTGCCGCTGACCCAGTGAGTTTCTGCGTCGGCGACAGGCCGGCAACCAAGTTTGCGTGAATGAGGACCAATGTAATGGGTAAGAATGTCGTCGTCCTGGGCACCCAGTGGGGTGATGAGGGCAAAGGCAAGATCGTCGATCTGCTGACCGAACATGCTGCCGCCGTAGTGCGCTACCAGGGTGGCCACAATGCGGGTCACACCCTGGTGATCAACGGTGAAAAGACCGTTCTGCACCTGATTCCGTCCGGCATCCTGCGTGAAGGCGTACAGTGCCTGATCGGTAACGGCGTGGTCGTTGCCCCGGATGCACTGATGCGTGAAATCACCAAGCTGGAAGAGAAAGGCGTACCGGTGCGCGAGCGCCTGCGCATTTCCCCGGCTGCGCCGCTGATCCTGTCGTACCATGTGGCCCTGGATCAGGCCCGCGAAAAAGCCCGTGGCGAAGCCAAGATCGGCACCACCGGCCGTGGTATCGGCCCAGCTTACGAAGACAAGGTGGCACGTCGCGGCCTGCGCGTGGGTGATCTGTTCCACCGCGAGCGTTTCGCAGCCAAGCTGGGTGAGCTGCTGGATTACCACAACTTCCAGCTGGTGAACTACTACAAAGAGCCAGCCATCGACTTCCAGCAGACGCTGGACGAGTGCATGGCTTACGCCGAACAGCTCAAGCCGATGATGCTCGACGTCACCGCCGAGCTGCACAACCTGCGTCGCGCCGGCAAGGACATCATGTTCGAGGGTGCCCAGGGCTCGCTGCTGGACATCGACCACGGCACCTACCCGTACGTCACCAGCTCCAACACCACGGCTGGCGGTATTTCCACCGGTTCCGGCGTCGGCCCGATGTACCTCGACTACATCCTCGGCATCACCAAGGCCTACACCACTCGCGTAGGTTCCGGTCCGTTCCCGACCGAACTGTTCGACGAGACTGGTGCTACCCTGGCCAAGCGTGGCCACGAGTTCGGCTCCACCACCGGCCGTGCCCGTCGTTGCGGCTGGTTCGATGCCGTGATTCTGCGTCGCGCCATCGACGTCAACAGCATCTCGGGCATCTGCCTGACCAAGCTGGACGTACTGGACGGCCTGGAAACCATCAACATCTGCGTTGGCTACAAGAACGAGAACGGTGCCGTCATCGACGCGCCTTCCGATGCCGACAGCTACATTGGCCTGGAGCCGGTGTACGAAGAGATGCCAGGCTGGAGCGAGTCGACTCTGGGTGTGAAAACCTTGGAAGAGCTGCCGCAAGCTGCGCGTGATTACATCAAGCGTATCGAAGAGCTGGTTGGCGCTCCGATCGACATCATTTCGACCGGCCCGGACCGCAACGAGACCATCGTGCTGCGTCATCCGTTCGCCTGATCTGCCCTCCAGGCTGATCTGACGCCGTGGCCCTGATAAGGGCCGCGGCGTTTTCATTTGTGGGTATGCCGGCGCTGGCCAATCCACCGGTAATCCACCATTGCCGCCGCTACCGTATTCGCGGGTAAACCCGCTCCTACACTGATTGGGTGTGGGCACACAACGGTGGTTGGGCACAGGCCGTTGTAGGCGCGGGTTTACCCGCGAATGGGCCTGCACACGAAAACCCTTTGCTAGACCTTGGCGCATTTCCCTGCTGCCTACGGCACAACCCTTGCTGTAAGAAGTTTCTGTAGATGCCATCAAAATAGTGGCGCCAGAAAACACGAGGGTTACACCGTGTCTGCCATCCTCTCACTGTTACGAAGCCGCCTCTTGCGGCCTGTGTTTGTTGCCCTTGGTATCGCTCTTTTGGTGCAGGTGCTGGTTGCCGTTGCGCTCACCCGAAGCACAGTCACCGCCCTGGAGGCTGAACTTGGCGAGCGACTGGGTAATGACAGTCGCCAACTCGCAAGCGATCTGGAGCAAGCCGGGCAAGATGTGCGCTCTGGGCTCGACGGCCTGTCCAGCAGTACCCGCCAGCGCCTGAGCGCAGGGTTGTCGGAGCGCCTGCAAAGCGAACAGCAGCAACTGCGCAGCACCCTGGAAAAGAACCTCAAGGACTCCGCCAACGACATGGCCGAACTGCTGGCTTCGGTTGCCCCGCGGGCGATCTGGGACAACGATGTGCCAGTGCTCTCCGACTTTGCCCGGCGTGCCCAGCGCAACCCCAACGTGCTGTTCGTGGTTTACGACGATGCACAGGGCCAGCACCTGACCCGGTACCTGAACCGGCAAAATCCGATCAACCAGGCTTTGATGGACAAGGGCCAGGGCGAGCGTGCGCTGGACAAGGTGATCAATGCCGCCCGACACGACCCGGCGGTGTACTTTGTCGAAGCTTCGATCAACCCCAATGGCGCAGAAATCGGCAAGGTGGTGATGGGGGTTTCCACGGCGGGCATCGACCAGGAGCTCAAGGCCTTGGACCAGCGCTTCGCGGCGCTGATTGCCAGCGGTGAGCAACTGGTTGGCGACAGCCTGGTGGGGGCCGCAGCCGACAGCGGCAAAACCCTGCGTGAGCGCCTGGAGAAGGCGCAGGGCAGTGCTGCTGCCATGCAGGCCAATACCGCGCAAACCGTGCGCGATGCTGCTGCAGAGCTGCGCTGGCGTATCGGTCTGGGCCTGGTGCTGGTCGGCCTCGGGGTGCTGGTAGTGGTGGCTTTGGTGCTAGGCCGCCGGGTACTGAGCAAGCTGCGCCTGTTGATTGCCGCGCTCGATGACTTGGCGGCCGGCGAAGGTGACTTGACCAAGCGCGTGCCGCTCGACAGCCGAGATGAAATCGGCGACATGGCCTCAGCAGTGAACCGCTTTGTCGACAAGTTGCAGCCTATTGTGCGCGAGGCGGGTGAAGTGGCGCAGCGCACTGGTGTCGAGATTGGCGCGATGGCCCAGCGTAATGCCGGTGCCGATGCTGCCGCCGCGTTGCAGCGCGACGAAGTAGCGGCGAGCCTGCGCGACCTGTCGAGCATGGCTGATGAAGCACAAGCCGAAAGTCATGCGATGCAGGCGGCGTTGCAGCAAGTGGTGGATATCCGCCAGGCGACCGATGAAAACAGCCGCACCTCGACCCAGCTTGCCGGTTTGATCGAGAACCTGGCTGGGCAGGTGGATGCCGGCTCCCAGGTGATCGAGCGCCTGGCCAAGCAGAGCGAGCAGATCGAAGTGGTGCTGACGGTGATTCACGGGATTGCCGAACAGACCAACCTGCTGGCCCTGAACGCTGCCATTGAGGCAGCCCGTGCGGGTGAAACCGGGCGTGGTTTTGCCGTGGTGGCCGATGAGGTACGGGCACTGGCGAGCAAGACGCAGAGCTCCACCGGGGATATCCAGGCCCATATCGCTGCGCTGCAGAAGGGCGCCAAGGAAGCCGTGGCCACCATCAGCCAGGCCGGGCTCAAGGCCAGTGAAGGGTTGCTGGTGCTGCGTGACAACGAACGCCGCCAGCAGTCGGTGCAGGCGGCCGTGGAGCAGGTGCACGCGGCCATTGGTTTGGCGACTCGCGCTGCCGAACAACAGGCCCATGGCGCTCAGGCGGTGCGGGGGCGGGTGGAGAACATCCATGCCCAGGCCGAACGCTCGGCTGAGGTGGTGATGCAGACCACGGCCAGTAGCAAGGTGCTGGATGATCTGGCGGCTCAGCTGCGCGCCAGCCTGGGCCAGTTCCGGGCCTGAATCCTGCGCGGTCCTTTGTGGGCCTTGTGTCGCGAAAGGGCTGCATAGCAGCCCCAGGTTTGTTGCATAAACGCGGAAATTGCCGGGGCCGCTATGCGGCCCTTTCGCGACACAAGGCCGCTCCCACACCTGAGCGGTGTTGCTATGCTGTCGGCGACACATGGCAAAAGGAGTTGCTCATGTCCGCCCAGCTAATCGCCGCCCAGGCCGACCTGAATTTCCTGCACAGTGACAGCGTACGGCTCACTGACCCGATGACCGCCCTGCAAGCCTACTGCGCCATGACCTCGGACGTCCCCGGCTGGCTGGCCCGGGCCTTCCGCATTCGCGACTTCATCTCACGCCGTTTCAATGTCGCCGATATCCACGGCTTCTCTCGCGGCGATCCAACGCATGTGCCAGCCGTCGGTGAGCGCCTGGACTTCTTCACTGTCGAGGCCATCAGCGACCAGCAACTGGTCCTGACCTCGCGTGATACGCACCTGGCTGTAATGGTGAGTGTGGATCTAGATGATCAGGGGGAGGGGGGTCAGCGCTTGGGCGTGACCACCTCGGTGCAGTGCTTCAACACCTTCGGCCGGCTTTACATGTTGCCGGTCGGCAAGGCCCATGGGCCAATTGTGCGGCGCATGCTGCGTAACATCTGATGGCCTGATCACCGGCGAGCCCCCACAGGTACAGCGCAGGCCCTGAGACCAGTGCTGTACCTGAGGGCAAACCCGCGAAGAAGTTCATGCCTTGTTCAGATACATCCGCGTAGTCAGCAAGTAAACCGGCAACCCCGACACCACGATCAGCAGCGCCGCATACGGCGCCGCCGCCGCGAACTCGACATTGGCCGTATGCGCCCACACTTCGGTGGCCAGGGTGGTCATGCCGGTCGGGCTGAGCAGCAGGGTAGCCGTCAGCTCCTTCATGGCATCCAGGAACACCAGTGCAAAGGCCGCTGCCATGGCCGGGAAGATGATCGGCAAGGTCACCCGGCAGAACGCGGCAAAGCTGCTCGCGCCTAGCGTGCGTGCGGCTTCTTCCAGCGTCGGTGAAGCCTTGTTCAGCGCGGTGCGCACCGGTGATTGCGCCAACGGCAGGAACAGCAGCGCATAGGCCAACAGCAGCAAGGCCGTGGTCTGGTACAGCGCCGGCACGTAGTGCAGGGCGAAGAACACCAGGGTCAGGGCAATCACCAGGCCGGGCAGGGCGTGCAGGAGGTAGGGCAGACGCTCAGCCCAAATCGCCAGGCGGCCTTTGTAGCGCACCACCAAAAAGCTGATAGGCAGAGCCAGCAGCACACAGAAGCCGGCACCGCCCAGCGACACCGACAGCGAGGTGAACAACGCCTTCGAGATGGCCGCCACCGGGAATGCCGCCGACGAACCCACGCTCAGCCAGTAACCGAGCATCGCCAGCGGAATGCCGCTGCCCAGCACCGCCAGGCCCACGCAGAACAGTTGCGCCAGCACCGCCCAGCCGCGCAGCCGCACCGGTTGCGCACGGCGCGCTACGCCCTGGCCGATGCGTACATGGCGGGCTTTGCCGCGCACCCGCAGTTCCAGCCACAGCATTGCCAGGCACATCGCCAGCAGCACGGCAGACAGCATGGCCGCGTTGGCGTTGCTGAACTCCAGTTCGAACTGCTGGTAGATCGCCGTGGTAAAGGTTTGCAGGCCGAGGATCGACAATGCGCCAAACTCTACCAGCATATGCAGGGCAATCAGTAGCGCACCGCCGAGCATCGACGGCCACAGCAGCGGCAGGGTGACTTTGCTGAACACCCCCCAGCGGCTGCAACCCAGGGTGCGTGCCGACTCCTCCAGCGACGTGTCGAGGTTGCGCAGGGTCGCGGCAACGGGCAGGAACACCAGCGGGTATTTGGACAGGGCCATGACCATGATCGCGCCGCCCAGGCCTTCAAAGTCCGAACTTAGCGACACCCAGGTGAAGCTGCTGACGAACGACGGCACGGCGAATGGCAGGCACAGCACCACGCCCCACAACCGGCGGCCGGCCAGGTTGCTGCGCTCCAGCAGCCAGGCCAGTGCCAGGCCGACCACCATGCAGGTCAGCGTCACCCCGACCATCAGCATCAGGGTGTTGCGCATCAGCCCCCAGACAAAGGGCCGCCACAGCAGGTGCAAGGCTTCGCGCCAGCCGGCCTCCCAGGCTTTGATGGCGACATAAGCCAGTGGCAGCAAGCTCATTGCCACTAGGAACAGCACAGGCAGCACTACCCAGATGGAAGGGCGCTTGCGGCGCGGTACGAAGCGTACCGGCACCGGTTCGGACAGGGCGGCAGTCATCAGAGCAGGCCGACCTCACGCTCAAGCTCGATGGCTTCCTCGGCATTGCCCAGGTCAGCTGGCGAGATCTTCGGCGGGCGCAGTTCGTCGAACGGCTTCAGGCCGCGGTCAGAAACCATGCCCTTGTGCAGCGGGTACTCGGCGGTGGTCTGGGTGATCACGCGCTGGCCTTCTTCGCTGGCCATCCAGTTGAGCAGGGCCTGGGCTTCTTTCGGGTGTTTGCTGGCCTTGACCACGCCTGCGCCGGAGATAGTGACCAGGTTGCCAGCATCGCCGTCGGCCAGGTAATAGAGCTTGGTGTCCAGCTTGCCGCGTTCGCGTTCAAGCGCGTACCAGTAGTAGTTGTTCACCAGTACCGCAGCCACTTCACCTTTTTCCACGGCTTTGAGGGCGACCATGTTGTTGGTGTAGGTCTTGCCGAAGGCTTTCAGGCCGGTCAACCATTCCTCGGTGGCTTCACGCCCGTGCATCTTCAGAATGGCCACGGCCTGCTCCTGGAACGCACCGCTGGTAGGGACGTAGCCGACGCGGCCTTCCCACTCAGGGTTGGCGAAGTCCATCACCGTGGTTGGCAGGTCTTTCTCGTCGACTTTCTTCGGGTTGTACACCACGATGCGCGTACGGGCGGTGATACCCATCCAGGTGCCGTTGGCGCCAACGTACTCCTTGGGCATCATGTTCAACGTGGCGTCGTCAATCTTGGCCAGCAGGCCCAGCTCGCCCAGGTTGTTCAGGGGCGGGGACTCTTCGGTATAGATGATGTCGGCTGGCGAACGGTCGCCTTCCTCGATGATCTGGCTGGCCAGCTGGTTGCTGCTGCCTTTGCGAATGTCGATGTGAATGCCGGTCTTGGCCTCATAGGCCTTGGCAATGGCTTCGCCGATTTCCTTGTGCTGACCGTTGTACATGGTCAGCGTGACCGGTGCGTCTGCCATGGCGGCCGGAGCGCCGATGACCAGGCTCAGCACTGCGGCGGCCAGGGTACGCATCAGCGGTTGCGGGCGGATCGTCATGCGGGTACTTCCTCGCTTACGGCTACATATTTGGAAACAATGGTAAACGAAATTGTTTCTCAAGTGGCCGGGTGACGAGAAATTCATGGTCAGACCATGGTGCAAGGGGGGGGGGCTGGGCGTGTGTTGCCTGTACGGGCCTCTTCGCGGGTGAACCCGCTCCTACGACGTGCGCGTATCGTGGGAGGGGGTACAAAAAACGCAGGCAAGAAAAAACCCACTAGCAAGCTAGTGGGTTTTTGTATGGTGCCCAGGAGAAGACTCGAACTTCCACGACCTTGCGGTCACTGATACCTGAAACCAGCGCGTCTACCAATTCCGCCACCTGGGCAAAGCTTTACATCATCTGTAGAAGGCGACTATCGTTCGCTTTCACACAGTAGTAACAGATCCTTGGTCATCTGCTACTTGAAAATACTTGGTGCCCAGGAGAAGACTCGAACTTCCACGACCTTGCGGTCACTGATACCTGAAACCAGCGCGTCTACCAATTCCGCCACCTGGGCACACATTCGAGGTTACTTGATGCTTTACAGCGTCGTTCATCTCTACTACAACTTCGGGGTTGTCCGTCGTTGTGGTGCGCACTATACGGACGCTCCCCAAGGCTGTAAAGCCCCCAATCGAAAAAAAATTCAAAAAATTCAACTTGTTGATTCCACAAGCCTATTTCTGCTGTTTATGCACTGCAGCGGGGGCTGTCCAAGGCAGACATTTCCGGTTTCAATACGCCTATGCCAGAATTCATATCTATATACCCCAAGGTGAACCCCTTCTGATGGCCGATTGGCAATCCCTCGATCCCGAGGCCGCTCGCGAAGCGGAAAAATACGACAACCCCATTCCCAGCCGTGAGCTGATCCTGCAGCGTCTCGCCGACCGAGGCGAACCTGCTGCCCGCGAGGAGCTGGCAAAAGAGTTCGGTCTGTATGAAGAAGACCAGATCGAAGCCCTGCGCCGCCGCCTGCGTGCCATGGAGCGCGATGGCCAGCTTATCTATACCCGGCGCGGCACTTATGCCCCGGTAGACAAGCTGGACCTGATCTGCGGTCGCGTCTCCGGCCACCGCGACGGCTTCGGCTTCCTTATTCCCGATGACGGCAGCGAAGACCTGTTCCTAAGCCCGTCGCAGATGCGACTGGTGTTCGACGGCGACCGTGGCCTGGCCCGCGTCTCCGGTGTCGACCGCCGTGGCCGCCGTGAGGGCGTGCTGGTCGAAGTCATCTCCCGTGCCCACGAAAGCGTGGTCGGCCGCTATTTCGAAGAAGGCGGCATCGGTTACGTAACCCCGGACAACCCGAAGATCCAGCAGGAAGTGCTGGTGACCGCCGGGCGCAACGGCGGTGCCAAGATCGGCCAGTTCGTCGAGATCAAGATCACCCACTGGCCAACGCCGCGCTTCCAGCCGCAAGGCGATGTGGTCGAGGTCATCGGCAACTACATGGCGCCGGGCATGGAAATCGACGTTGCCCTGCGCAGCTACGACATTCCGCACGTCTGGCCCAATGATGTGGTCAAGGAGGCACGCAAGTTCCGCTCCGAAGTCGAGGAGAAGGACAAAGAGAAGCGTGTCGACCTGCGCCATCTGCCGTTCGTCACCATCGACGGTGAAGACGCCCGCGACTTCGACGATGCCGTTTATTGCGAACCGCTGGGCAAGCTGCGTCTGTTCTCCGGTGGCTGGCGCCTGTACGTGGCCATCGCTGACGTGTCCAGCTACGTGCGTCTGGGCTCTGCCCTGGATGTCGAAGCCCAGCAGCGCGGCAACTCGGTTTACTTCCCCGAGCGCGTGGTGCCGATGCTCCCAGAAGAGCTGTCCAACGGCCTGTGCTCGCTGAACCCGCATGTCGACCGGTTGGCCATGGTCTGTGAAATGACCATGAACAAAGCCGGCCAGATGGTCGACTACCAGTTCTACGAAGGCGTGATCCACTCCCATGCCCGCCTGACCTACAACAAGGTCAGCAGCATGCTCGAGCACTCGCGTACCCGTGAGGGCAAGGCGCTGCGCGAGGAATACAAGGAAGTCGTGCCCGACCTGAAGAACCTGTACAACCTGTACAAGGTGCTGGTGGAGGCGCGTCACACACGTGGCGCCATCGACTTCGAAACCCAGGAAACCCGCATCATCTTCGGCGACGAGCGCAAGATCGCCGAAATCCGCCCGACCGTGCGCAACGATGCTCACAAGCTGATCGAGGAATGCATGCTGGCGGCCAACGTGGCCACGGCCGAGTTCCTGCAGAAGCACGGCGTACCGGCCCTGTACCGCGTGCACGATGGCCCGCCGCCGGAGCGCCTGGAAAAACTGCGCGCCTTCCTCGGCGAGCTGGGCCTGAGCCTGCACAAGGGCAAGGACCCGTCACCGAAGGATTACCAGGCCCTGCTGGCGAGCATCGCCGGTCGCTCGGACTTCCACCTGATCCAGACGGTGATGCTGCGCTCGCTGAGCCAGGCCGTGTACAGCACCGAGAACAACGGCCACTTCGGCCTGAACTACGAGGCGTACACCCACTTCACCTCGCCGATCCGTCGTTACCCGGACCTGCTGGTGCATCGCGCCATTCGCAGCATCATCCGCTCCAAGGTCGATACCCCGCACGTCAAGCGTGCCGGCGCCATGAGCATCCCCAAGGCGCGTATCTACCCGTACGACGAAAACACCCTGGAGCAACTCGGCGAGCAGTGCTCGATGACCGAGCGCCGGGCCGACGAGGCCACCCGTGACGTGGTCAACTGGCTCAAGTGCGAGTTCATGAAAGATCGCGTGGGCGAGACCTTCCCGGGTGTGATCACGGCGGTGACCGGTTTCGGCCTGTTCGTCGAGCTGACCGATATCTATGTAGAGGGCCTGGTGCACGTCAGTGCGTTGCCAGGTGACTACTACCACTTCGACCCGGTACACCATCGCCTGGCTGGCGAGCGCACCGGTCGCAGCTTCCGCTTGGGCGACACCATCGAAGTCAAGGTCATGCGTGTTGATCTGGATGAGCGCAAGATCGACTTCGAAGTGTCGGAAAAGACCCTCGCCGCACCGATCGGCCGCAAGCAGCGTGGCGCCGCGCCGGTTGCCGAAAAAGCCGAGCAGCAGCCGGCAACCGAAGCGAAAGCCACGCCCAAGCCGCGCAGCCGCAAAAGCGAAGCGTCCGAAGCGTACTTCCCCAAGGATGCTGTGCAGCGAAACGCTGAAGTGCGTAAAAGCCGCGAGATGAAAAAAGCGCTGATGACCGACGCGCGCAGCAGTGCTGGCAGCAAATCGGAGAAAGGTGGCAAGCCGTCCGGCAAACCGACCAAGCACCGTAAAGGCCCGCCGAAGTCCGGCGCACCACGCAAAAACAAGAGCAATTCATGAGTCAGCTGGAAAAGATCTACGGCGTACACGCCGTGCAGGCATTGCTGCAGCACCATCCAAAGCGGGTCAAGCAGATCTGGCTGTCGGAAGGGCGCAGCGAGCCACGCCTCGAAACCTTGCTGGCGCTGGCCGCGGAAAACCGCGTGCCGGTCGGCCAGGCCGAGCGCCGTGAGATGGATGCCTGGGTCGAAGGTGTGCACCAAGGCGTTGTGGCCGAGGTCAGTCCGAGCCAGGTGTGGGGCGAGCTGATGCTCGAAGAGCTGCTTGAGCGCACAGAAACGCCGCCGCTGATCCTGGTGCTGGACGGCGTGACCGACCCGCACAACCTCGGCGCTTGTCTGCGTACCGCGGATGCGGCCGGTGCCACGGCAGTGATCGTGCCCAAGGACAAATCCGCAACGTTGACGCCGGTTGTGCGAAAGGTGGCTTGTGGTGCAGCAGAAGTCATTCCGCTGGTGGCTGTGACCAACCTGGCGCGTACGCTTGAGAAGTTGCAGCAGCGTGGCCTGTGGGTAGTGGGTACCGCTGGCGAGGCCGAGCAGGAGATCTACCAGCAAGACCTGACCGGGCCACTGGTGATGATCATGGGGGCGGAAGGCAAGGGCATGCGTCGGCTCACCCGTGAGCATTGCGACTTCCTGGTGAAGTTGCCGATGGCAGGTAGCGTCAGCAGCCTTAACGTGTCGGTGGCGACCGGGGTTTGCCTGTTCGAAGCCGTGCGTCAGCGTCAGGCCAAGCGCTGATTCTCGGCCTGTTCCGGCTTCTTCGCGGGTGAACCCGCTCCTACAGGGTGATTGCGTTCCCCTGTAGGAGCGGGTTCACCCGCGAAAGGGCCCGCAGCCTGTAAATATGTTTCAGGCTGTTCAAATATTCACCAATCACCTTGCTTGTGCGCCCCGGCTTCTCTACAATTGCGCCCCTTGCCGAGCTGGCAGGCGCTCATGTGCCTCCCCTCCGTGCAAGACATACAGTGTCATTCACTCCTTGTCTGACCAGATTCACTGGCAGACTACTAACCCGTAAGGAGCATTCATGCGTCATTACGAAATCATCTTCCTGGTTCACCCGGACCAGAGCGAACAAGTCGGCGGCATGGTTGAGCGTTACACCAAGCTGATCGAAGAAGATGGTGGCAAAATCCACCGCCTGGAAGACTGGGGCCGTCGTCAACTGGCCTACGCAATCAACAATGTTCACAAGGCTCACTACGTGATGCTGAACGTTGAGTGCACCGGCAAGGCCCTGGCCGAGCTGGAAGACAACTTCCGCTACAACGATGCCGTTATCCGTAACCTGGTCATCCGTCGCGACGAAGCCGTTACCGGCCAGTCCGAGATGCTGAAGGCTGAAGAGAACCGCAGCGAGCGCCGTGAGCGTCGCGAGCGTCCTGAGCATGCTGACTCCGCCGAAGGCGACGACAGCAATGACAGCGACTCCAGCGATAACGCTGACGAGTAATCCACGGACCTTTAGAGGAGCCTATTAAATGGCACGTTTCTTCCGTCGTCGTAAATTCTGCCGCTTCACTGCTGAAGACGTGAAAGAGATCGACTTCAAAGATCTCAACACCCTGAAAGCTTACGTATCCGAAACCGGCAAGATCGTTCCAAGCCGTATCACCGGTACCAAAGCTCGTTATCAGCGTCAGCTGGCTACCGCTATCAAGCGCGCCCGCTTCCTGGCCCTGCTGCCCTACACCGACAGCCACGGCCGCTGAGACCGGGTCGTCGACAAGCAGTAAGGGATTAGCATGCGAGCGTTAGCAAGTTTCATCATGCGCGGTCGTGTGCAGGCCACCCTGGTGGTGGTCATCAGCGCGGTACTGCCGCTGCTGTTCTGGTTGAGTGCCGCTGCCGGCAGCCTTGTGCTGCTGCGGCGTGGGTTCAAGGATGCTACATCGGTCATCGCCGGCGGCTTGCTGGCCGGGCTGGCCGTGTGGGTCATGGGCGATCCCATCACCTTTCTGGTGATTGCGGGTGCCTTGGCCCTGGCCGCCATGTTGCGTGCCGAGCATCCCTGGAGCCGGGTGTTGCTCGCCAGTGCCGTGTTCGCCGTGGCTTTCAGCCTCGTGCTTGATCTGGCGCTGGCGCAAACCTTCGATGTGCTGGCCAAGGCGTTTGCCGAAGCCATGCCGCAAATCGAAGGGCAACCGGTGCTCTCCGGTGAGCTGATCCGCCCTGTGCTGGTCGCTTCCACAGCAGTGACGGTGCAATTGTTCAGTGTGCTGGCGTTGATGCTGGCGCGCTATTGGCAGGCAGCGTTGTACAACCCTGGAGGCTTCGGTCGCGAGTTTCGCGAACTGAAGTTGCCGAAACAGACCATGGCGGTCTTGGTGGCAGTGATGGTGGTGGCGCCGTTTATCGGCCCGCAGTTCATCATCCTGGCATCGGCTTCCAGCCTGGTACTGGTGCTGGCCGGCATCGCCTTGATGCACGGGCTGGTGGCACAGGGCCGACTGGCCGGTTTCTGGCTGGTGGGGATGTACGTGACGCTACCGCTGATCATGCAGCTGATTTATCCGTTGCTGATGGTTTTGGCCATTGTCGACAGCCTGATTGATTTTCGCGGTCGCAAGTCCCCTCCGGGGAAAGACTCCGCGAACGGTGAAGGTTAAAAGTTAAGAGGTTTTACCAAATGGAACTGATCCTGCTGGAAAAAGTCGCTAACCTGGGCAACCTGGGCGACAAAGTAAAAGTTAAGGCTGGTTACGGCCGTAACTTCCTGCTGCCATTCGGCAAGGCCACCGTTGCCAACGCCGCCAACCTGGCTGCGTTCGAAGAGCGTCGTGCCGAGCTGGAAAAAGCAGCCGCTGACAAGAAAGCTTCGGCTGAAAGCCGCGCTGCCCAACTGGCCGAGCTGGAAGTGACCATCACTGCCACCGCTGGCGACGAAGGCAAGCTGTTCGGTTCGATCGGCACCCACGACATCGCTGACGCCCTGACCGCCTCCGGCGTTGAAGTGGCCAAGGCTGAAGTTCGTCTGCCGAACGGCACCATCCGTCAGGTTGGCGAATACGACGTAGCCGTGCACCTGCACAGCGACGTTGAAGCCACCGTACGCGTGGTCGTCGTAGCTGCCTAAGCTGCGCTAACTGGCTGGCTCCTTGCGAGTCAGGCGGTTAACATCGGGCACGGTCCTGTTTTTGACAGGCCGTGCCCTTTGTCTTTTTCATCCTCCAGAATTCTTTCGTGGCCATGAACGAGATCACCACCTCCGAACAGCTTGACCTGCAAACCGCAGCCCTGAAGGTACCGCCGCATTCCATCGAGGCCGAACAGGCCGTGCTCGGTGGCCTGATGCTGGACAACAATGCCTGGGAGCGGGTGCTGGACCAGGTGTCGGACGGCGATTTCTACCGGCATGACCACCGGCTGATCTTCCGCGCTGTGCACAAGTTGGCCGACGCCAACCAGCCATTCGACGTGGTGACCCTGCACGAGCAGTTGGACAAGGAAGGCCTGTCCTCGCAGATCGGCGGTTTGGCTTACCTGGCCGAGCTGGCCAAGAACACCCCTTCGGTGGCCAACATCAAGGCCTACGCCGCGATCATTCGCGAGCGGGCCACGTTGCGCCAGCTGATCAGCATCAGTACCGACATCGCCGACAACGCGTTCAACCCGCAGGGGCGCAACGCTGCCGAGATTCTCGACGATGCCGAGCGGCAGATCTTCCAGATTGCCGAGGCGCGGCCAAAAACCGGCGGCCCGGTGGGCGTCAACGAACTGTTGACCATGGCCATCGACCGCATCGATACGCTGTTCAACTCCGACAGTGACATCACCGGTATTTCCACCGGGTACACCGATCTCGACGAGAAGACCAGCGGCCTTCAGGCGGCGGACTTGATCATCGTCGCCGGCCGTCCGTCGATGGGTAAGACCACCTTCGCCATGAACCTGGTGGAAAACGCCGTACTGCGGACCGACAAGGCGGTGCTGGTGTTCTCCCTCGAGATGCCAGGTGAGTCGCTGATCATGCGTATGCTCTCGTCTCTGGGTCGTATCGACCAGACCAAGGTCCGTTCCGGCCAGCTGGATGACGACGACTGGCCGCGCCTGACCTCGGCAGTGAACCTGCTCAACGACCGGAAATTGTTCATCGACGATACGGCGGGTATCAGCCCCTCGGAAATGCGCGCACGTACCCGCCGCCTGGCCCGTGAGCATGGTGAAATCGCCATGATCATGGTCGACTACCTGCAGCTGATGCAGATTCCGGGGTCGGCCGGTGATAACCGTACCAACGAAATTTCCGAGATTTCCCGCTCGCTCAAGGCCCTGGCCAAGGAATTCAACTGCCCGGTCATTGCCCTTTCGCAGCTGAACCGCTCGCTGGAACAGCGCCCGAACAAACGCCCGGTGAACTCCGACTTGCGTGAATCCGGTGCAATCGAGCAGGACGCCGACGTGATCATGTTCGTGTACCGCGACGAGGTGTACCACCCCGAGACCGAGCACAAGGGCGTGGCGGAAATCATCATCGGCAAACAGCGTAACGGCCCCATCGGCTTCGTGCGTTTGGCGTTTATCGGCAAGTACACCCGGTTCGAGAACTTGGCGCCGGGTATGTACAACTTCGATGACGACGAATAACTCATTGCGTTAGCAGGGGCCCTTGTAGGGGCTGCTTTGCGGCCCATCGCGACGCAAGGCCGCTCCCGCATTCGTTGCAAATCGGCCAAGGCGGGCAAAGGGCAACGCGCAACGGGCAACGGGCAACCATGGCCTTGCAGGTTTGGCACGTTGCAACAAATGTGGGAGCGGCCTTGCGTCGCGATGCGCCGCGCGGGCGGCGCTCGATTTCACAGGCGCTGAAACTGCTGTGTCGTACACCTGGCGCCCTCACCACACCCACCAAACCAACCACCTGACGCCCCCCCCAACTGTCGCTCTCCTCACCAATCCCCACGAATCCAGTCGGATTTGGTCAAAATTTGTGCTATATTCCGCGCCCGCGATTTCCCTGCACACCAGAACCGGTCACTGACATGCAAGCAGCCAAACCACTCTACGACTATCCCAAGTACTGGGCCGAATGCTTCGGGCCAGCACCTTTCCTGCCAATGAGCAGGGAGGAGATGGATCTGCTCGGCTGGGATTCCTGCGACATCATCATCGTGACCGGTGATGCCTACGTCGACCATCCGTCGTTCGGCATGGCCATCATTGGCCGTCTGCTGGAGGCCCAGGGCTTCCGCGTGGGCATCATCGCCCAGCCGAACTGGCAGTCGAAAGACGACTTCATGAAGCTCGGCGAACCGAACCTGTTCTTCGGTGTGGCCGCCGGCAATATGGACTCGATGATCAACCGCTACACCGCGGACAAGAAGATCCGTTCCGACGATGCCTACACCCCGGGTGGCCTGGCTGGCAGCCGTCCGGACCGTGCCAGCCTGGTGTACAGCCAGCGCTGCAAGGAAGCCTACAAGCATGTGCCGATCGTGCTCGGCGGCATCGAGGCTTCGCTGCGCCGCATCGCCCACTACGACTACTGGCAGGACAAGGTTCGTCACTCGATCCTGATCGACGCCAGCGCCGACATCCTGCTGTTCGGCAACGCCGAGCGTGCGGTGGTCGAGGTGGCCCAGCGCCTGTCCAGCGGTGAGAAGATCGAGACCATCACCGACGTGCGCGGCACTGCCTTCGTGCGCCGCGATACCCCGCAGGGCTGGTACGAGATCGACTCCACCCGTATCGACCGCCCGGGGCGCGTCGACAAGATCATCAACCCGTACGTGAACACCCAGGACACCCAGGCCTGTGCCATCGAACAGGCCAAGGGCGACCAGGAAGACCCGAACGAAGCCAAGGTGGTGCAGATTCTCGACAGCCCGGCCGTGACCCGGGAAAAGTCGGTGATCCGCCTGCCATCGTTCGAAAAGGTGCGTAACGACCCGGTGCTGTATGCCCATGCCAACCGCGTGCTGCACCTGGAGACCAACCCGGGCAACGCCCGCGCGTTGGTGCAGAAGCACGGCGAAGTGGATGTGTGGTTCAACCCGCCACCCATCCCCATGAGCACCGAGGAAATGGACTACGTGTTCGGCATGCCTTACGCCCGTGTGCCGCACCCGGCCTATGGCAAGGAGCGCATCCCGGCCTACGAGATGATCCGTTTCTCGGTGAACATCATGCGTGGCTGCTTCGGCGGCTGTACCTTCTGCTCGATCACCGAACACGAAGGCCGCATCATCCAGAACCGCTCGCACGAGTCGATCCTGCACGAAATCGAAGAGATGCGTGACAAGGTGCCGGGCTTCACTGGCGTGGTCTCGGACCTTGGCGGGCCGACTGCCAACATGTACCGCATCGCCTGCAAAAGCCCCGAAATCGAGAAGCACTGCCGCAAGCCGTCGTGCGTATTCCCGGGTATCTGCGAAAACCTCAATACCGACCACAGCTCGTTGATCGAGCTGTACCGCAAGGCCCGTGCCTTGCCGGGTGTGAAAAAGATCCTGATTGCTTCCGGCCTGCGCTACGACCTGGCGGTGGAATCGCCGGAGTACGTCAAGGAACTGGTCACCCACCACGTTGGCGGCTACCTGAAGATTGCCCCGGAGCACACCGAGCGTGGCCCGCTGGACAAGATGATGAAGCCGGGTATCGGCACCTATGACCGCTTCAAGCGCATGTTCGAGAAATTCTCGAAAGAAGCGGGAAAGGAGCAGTACCTGATCCCGTACTTCATTGCCGCGCACCCCGGTACCACCGACGAAGACATGATGAACCTGGCCCTGTGGCTGAAGGGCAATGGGTTCCGTGCCGACCAGGTACAGGCGTTCTACCCGTCGCCAATGGCCTCGGCTACGGCCATGTACCACTCAGGCAAGAACCCGCTGCGCAAGGTGACCTACAAGAGCGAAGGGGTGGAGATCGTCAAGAGCGACGAGCAACGCCGTCTGCACAAGGCGTTCTTGCGCTACCACGACCCGAAGGGCTGGCCGATGCTGCGTGAAGCGCTGCAGCGTATGGGCCGCGCCGACCTGATCGGGCCGGGCAAGCACCAGCTGATTCCGGCGCACCAGCCGCAGACCGACAGCTACCAGAGCGCGCGCCGCAAGAACTCGACCCCGGCGGGGAGCCACAAGGTGGGCAAGGACCAGAAGATCCTGACCCAGCACACCGGCCTGCCGCCGCGTGGCAGCGATGGTAGCAAGCCGTGGGACAAGCGCGAGAAGGCCAAGGCCGAAGCGTTTGCGCGCAACCAGCAGGCGGCCAAGGAGCGCAAAGAGGCGAGCAAGGGCGGCAAGGGCAACAAGAAGCCGCGTCAGCCTGTCATTCCGCGTTAACTGATCGACTATTGGGGCTGCTTTGCAGCCCATCGCGACACAAGGCCGCTCCCACAAAAAGACCACGTCCACTTGGTATGCCGGTTCACGGCGCCAGCCCTATTCCCCGCAAGATCACGCTGGTCACCGTGTGATCGAAGAGGAGTGCGTAGGCTGCAACCTGTGCCAGAT
>NZ_JBICMC010000058.1:0-15653 GCF_043106005.1 Pseudomonas sp. GLN_2
GCAAGGCAGCCCCAAATTGTCGACTACGCGGATCAGCGATCCGGCAGGGTGATGTTCAGCTCCAGAATCGAGCAGCTGCCCTGGTTTTCCAGCTCGATATGCACATCATCGTTGCCGATGTTCACATATTTGCGGATCACTTCCAGCAGTTCTTTCTGCAGCGCGGGCAGGTAGTCCGGTTCGCTGCGTTGGCCGCGCTCGTGCGCCACGATGATCTGTAGACGCTCTTTCGCTACCGACGCGCTGGTCTGTTTCTGTCTGCCACGAAAGAAGTCAAAAAGGTTCATGGTTTATTTGCTCCCGAAAATGCGCTCGAAGAATCCCTTCTTCTGTACATCGATGAAGCGCATCGGCTTCTCTTTGCCCAGCAGGCGGTCGACCGCATCACTGTAGGCCTGGCCGGCATCGCTCTGGTCATCGAGAATGACCGGGATACCTTGGTTGGACGCCTTGAGGACGGCCTGCGATTCCGGGATCACACCCTTGAGCTTGATCGACAGGATTTCTTCCACGTCGGCCACGCTCAGCATTTCGCCTTTGACGACGCGCTCAGGGTGGTAGCGGGTGATCAGCAAGTGCTCCTTGATCGGCTCTTCACCGTTTTCGGAGCGGCGCGACTTGCTCGACAGAATACCCAGCATGCGGTCGGAGTCACGTACCGACGAAACCTCCGGGTTGGTCACCACGATGGCTTCGTCAGCGAAGTACATGGCCAGGTGAGCACCTTTTTCGATACCGGCCGGCGAGTCGCAGATGACGTACTCGAAGTCCTTCTTCAGGTCCATCAGTACCTTTTCCACGCCTTCCTGGGTCAGCGCGTCCTTGTCACGGGTCTGGCTGGCGGCCAGCACGTACAGGTTCTCGAGGCGCTTGTCCTTGATCAGGGCCTGTTGCAGGTTGGCTTCGCCGTTGACCACGTTGACGAAGTCGTACACCACGCGGCGTTCGCAGCCCATGATCAGGTCGAGGTTACGCAGGCCCACGTCGAAGTCGACAATGACGGTCTTGTGGCCGCGCAGTGCGAGGCCGGTACCAATGGCGGCGCTGGTAGTGGTCTTGCCCACACCCCCCTTGCCGGAAGTAACCACGAGAATCTTGGCCAAGGTGTTTCACCCCTAAAAATAGTCGGGACACTTGTCCCTGCAAAAAACTGAAATAGCTAAATAAAGGCAACGGTAAAAAAGTTGCTCTAAAAATGCTGGCAAGTATCCGTTAAAGACGGGTGATGTTCAACACGTCACCAGACAGGCTGACTTGCACGCTGGTCCCCCACAGCGGATCCCGGCGCAGGTCTTCGCAGACTTTGTACTGGCCGGCGATCGAGACCATTTCGGCGGTCATCTGCTGGCAGAAGATACGTGCCTTGGTGTTGCCTTTGATACCGGCCAGTGCGCGGCCGCGCATGGCGCCGTACACATGGATGTTGCCATCGGCCAGAAGTTCCGCACCTGGGCTGACCGAAGCAGTCACAACCAGATCACCGCCCTGAGCATAGATCTGTTGGCCGCCGCGTACTGGCGAAGTAATGATGCGGGTCGGGCGCACCTCGGGTTCGGGGGCAGGTGCTGGCGCCGGGGCCGGTTCTGGCTTTTTGATTACCTCGGGCTCGGGCTCCAGCGGCCGTTCGCGGGCCCCCGAAGGCGGCAGCACCGGCAGGTCGATGGCGATGGCGGCGGCGATGTCCTCGATGCGGTTGGCGCGGATGGCCAGGGTACGCAGGCCGTGGTGTCGGCAGATCCGCATCAAGCCGGGCAGGTCGATTGCCCCTTCGTCGGCCGGCAGCTTGTCCAGCGCCAGCACCAGCGGTGTATTGCTGAAGAAGTTCGGGGCCTGGGCGACTTTTGCCGCCAATTGGCGGTCGAGGGCTTCAAGGTCATTGCGCGCCAGTTCCAGTACCGTAATGGCGAGCATGCTGCCCTTGAGCTGGAACACGGAGGCGGTGTCGGGTGTGTGGTTTGGGCTCATGGTCTGCATAGACGGCTTGTTGCGAAAAAAGTGCCCTGACTTATAACGAGAACACCGGTTGCCCGCAACATGCGCTGATCCGTTGTAGAATGCGCGGCCTTTGTCTTTCCGGATGCTTCAATGGAACGCCCGCGTTTTCGTCCCTATTATCTTCACCCCAAGTTCTGGGGCCTGTGGCTGGGCCTGGGCCTGCTGTGGCTGGTGGTCCAGTTGCCGTACCGGGTGCTGCTGAGAATCGGTGCCGCGCTGGGCGCCGTCATGTATCGCTTTGCCGGTGAACGTCGGCGCATCGCCGCGCGCAACCTGGAGCTGTGCTTCCCGGAGCTGTCGGTCGACGAACGGCAGCGTTTGCTCAAGGCCAACTTCGCCTCTACCGGCATCGCCTTCTTCGAAATGGCCATGAGTTGGTGGTGGCCCAAGGCCCGGCTGGCCCGCCTGGCCCATATCGAGGGCCTTGAGCACCTGCAGGCCGCCCAGCAGGCGGGGCAGGGCGCGATCCTCATGGCGGTGCACTTCACTACCCTGGAAATCGGCGCCGCACTGCTCGGGCAGCAGCACACGATCGACGGCATGTACCGCGAACACGGCAATGCACTGTTCGACTTCATTCAGCGCAGCGGCCGCGAGCGTCACAATCTTGATTCGCTGGCGGTGGAGCGCGAGGACGTGCGTGGCATGCTCAAACTGCTGCGTTCGGGCCGGGCGATCTGGTACGCACCGGACCAGGACTACGGCGCCAAGCAGAGCCTCTTCGTGCCGTTGTTTGGCATCCCCGCAGCGACGGTCACCGCTACCACCAAGTTTGCCCGGTTGGGGAAGGCGCAGGTGATTCCGTTCACCCAGAAGCGCCTGGAGGATGGCAGCGGCTATCGTCTGGTCATCCACCCGCCGCTGGCGGACTTCCCCGGCGAGAGCGAGGAAGCCGACTGCCTGCGCATCAACCAGTGGGTTGAACGTGTGTTGCGCGAGTGCCCCGAGCAATACCTGTGGGCGCACCGGCGGTTCAAGTCGCGGCCCGAAGGGGCGCCGCGGCTGTATGACAAGAAAAAGCGCTGAGCCTTGTAAGCAGGCCTGGCCTCTTCGCGGGTAAACCCGCTCCTGCAGGATTACCACAGGTTCTGCATAGTGCGGGGGCCCTGTGGGAGCGGGTCCACCTGCGCAGAGGCCGGGCATGAAAGCACCTTGACCCCAGGAAGGACTCCATGGCTCCACCCCCGGTAACCGGTCTCATCCTTTCTGGCGGCGGCGCCCGCGCTGCCTACCAGGTCGGCGTGCTGGCGGGCATCGCCGAGTTGCTGCCCGCCGGCGCGCACAACCCGTTCCCGGTCATTGTCGGCACCTCCGCCGGGGCCATCAACGCCGTCACCCTGGCCAGTGGTGCCGTGCACTTCAACGAGGCCGTGCAACGGCTCACTGCCTTCTGGCAGAACTTCCGCAGCCATCTGGTCATCCGCAGCGACTGGCCCGGGGTCGTGCGCCAGGCTAGCCGCTTCGTCGGCCACAGCCTGCTGGGGCTGGGTGGCCAGGCCCCCGTGGCGCTGCTCGACAGCAGCCCGTTGCGCAGCCTGTTGCAAACGCACCTGGACCTGGATGGCATCGGCCATGCCTTGGCCGCCGAGCAATTGCGCGCCGTGGCAGTAACCGCCTTTGGCTACGAGTCTGGCCAGGCGGTGACCTTCTACCAGGGCCGTGGCACCATCGAGGCCTGGCTGCGCCACCGGCGTATCGGCGTACCCGCACCGTTGACCATCGACCACCTGCTGGCCAGTGCGGCGATCCCGCTGTTGTTCGCCCCGGTGCAACTGGGCGGCGAGTATTACGGCGACGGTGCAGTGCGCCAGTCGGCGCCGATCAGCCCGGCCTTGCACCTGGGCGCCAGCCGGGTGCTGGTGGTCGGGGTCAGCGGAAACCCGCAGCGGCCAGCGCCACCGGTGCCGCCCCAGCGTGTGTTCAGCGGGCAGCAACCGAGCCTGGCGCAGATCGGCGGGCACCTGCTCAACAGTACGTTCATTGACAGCCTGGAAGGCGATATCGAACTGCTGCAGCGCCTCAACCACTTGAGCGGGCTGTTGCCGGCGCACCTGGATGCCCGGCGCCTGGGGCTGGCACCGATCGACGTGCTGGTGGTGGCGCCCAGCCAGCCGCTGGATGAGATTGCCGCTCGGCACCGCCGCGAGTTGCCGGCGGCGTTACGCCTGTTCTTACGGGGGCCGGGGGCGACGCGCACCAGCGGGGCGGGGGTGTTGAGCTATTTGCTGTTCGAGGCCAGCTATTGCAGTGAACTGATCGAGCTGGGGCGGCGCGATGCCCTTGCCAAGAAGCGCGAGCTTTGCGAATTCCTGGGGATTTGATGGTGCCTGTGCGGGCCCTTTCGCGGGTGAACCCGCTCCTACAAGGGGTTGTGCAATACCTGTGAAGGCGCGAAAGGGCCGCGGCAGGCTTATTCGGCTATCTGCAACTTGCGCGCCTGGGTATACACATACCGCACCTTTTCATACTCGAACGGCGAATTCAGCTGGCCGTAACGGAAGTTGGTGGTGTAGCGCTTGTCCACCACACGCAGGGCGAAGATTTCCGGGTGATCGGTGCTGGCTTCGGCCACGTTCAGGTAGTTGACCGCCTGCTCTCCTGCATAGTCCACCACCAGCCCGGTGGTATCGCGCAGGTTCGATGGGCCTAGCACCGGCAGCATCAGGTACGGCCCATCCGGCACGCCATAGAAGCCCAGGGTCTGGCCAAAGTCCTCGCTCTGGCGCGGCAGGCCCATGCTGGTCGCCGGGTCCCACAGCCCACCCACGCCGATAATCGTGTTGAACATCAGTCGCGCAGTGATTTCTGCCGAGCGCTTGGCTTTGAGCTGCAACACGCTGTTGAACAGGTTCGGCACATCGCCAAGGTTGTTGAAGAAGTTGCTTACCCCCGTGCGCACGAACTTTGGGGTTACATACTGATAGCCATTCACCAGCGGCAGCAGTACCCATTGGTCCAATCGGTAGTTGAAGTGGTAGATGCGCCGGTTGATCGACTCCAGCGGGTCGTACACGTTCAGCGCCTGCAGGGTTGAGCGCTCGAACTCGCGCTGGTCCAGCCCCGGGTTGAATTTCAGCTCACGCAGCGGGTCGAGGAAGCCATCGGCTTCGGGCACCAGTGGCGCGGTGCCGATCACCTGCGGGTCGGCCTCGACCACGCTGGCTCGGGGTGCGGTTTCAGCGGCCAGGGTGTGGCCAGCGGCAAGCAGGGCAGTGGCGAAGAGGAGTTTGTTAACCACGGAAGAACTCCAGCATGGCGTCGCTGTTGACGCGGTAGTTGAGGTTGCCGCAATGGCCGCCATGGGGGTAGAGGGTCAGCCGTTCGCCGAACACCTTGCGCAAAAAGCCAATGTCGCCCGGGCCGAGAATGACGTCGTCGGCGTTGTGCATCACAGCGATCTTGTCACTGCTGCGCAGGTAGTCTTCCAGGGCATACAGGCTGACCTGGTTGACCAACTGCAGGATGCTGTTGCCGTCGGTGCGGGCGCGCCACATCGGAATCACCTGCTCGGTCATGTAGCAGTCGAAGTCGCACTGCAGGGCGCGCTTGAAGAACGGTGTCAGGCTGCTGCCTTCGGTGATCGGGAACTTCGGCGGAATGATCAGGCCACGGCGGTTGATCAGGTCGGACGTGAAGGCGATGTCGGCTGCCGAGAAGCGGAACGAAGTGCCGATCAGCATGGCCATCTGCTCGTTGGACAGGTGCTGGCGCGACTGCTGGAAGTCGTACAGCAGGGCGTCGTTCAGGTCGATGTAGCCCTTGTCCTGGAAGTAACGGGTGAGTTTTTCCAGCATCAGCTCGTAGAACGTGGTGCTGCGGTCGATGCCCTTGACCTGGGTTTGCACCAGCTTGTCGAGGTTGTTGATCGAGGTGTAGAGGTTGACCGGTGGGTTGAGCAGCAGCACACGCTTGAAGTTGAAGCTGCGGCGGGTTTCGTCCAGGTGGCTGACGAAGGCGGCGTCGAGCGCACCCAGGCTGTAACCGGTGAGGTAGAAATCACTGACCGGCAGGCGAGGATGCTGGGCGCGCACGGCCTGCATGACCCGGTACATGTCTTCGGCGTCTTCCTGGCTGATGCCGGGGGTAGCAAAGCGCGAGGCTGCACTCATGAAGTCATAGCTGGTGGGCGATGACAGTTGCACCACGTGGAAGCCGGCCTGGTAGAACAGCTTTTTCAGGTATTCATTGATGCTGCTGCTGTAGGGCGCACCGGTGCCGGCGATGATGAAGATCAGCGGCGCTTCGCGATCCTGGCGGGCCAGGCGGTACTTGAGCTTCTTCACTGCCCAGAAGTTGTCGGGCAACGTGAACTCACGTTCCGGGCGCAGGTTCAGGCTGTAGTCGGACTGATTGATGTCATCGTCGCTGGGCAGCTCAGGGCGCTTGTCCGGCGGCGTGGTGGCGATGGTGGCCTCGAACGGGTTGGTAAGAGGGTAGCCATAGCTGGCAGCGTCGATATCCCGCGCTGAAGCGGCCACAGCCATGAGCAAGCTGCCGAGCAGGGCAGCGAGGCGCAAAGATCGAAGCATGTAATCCCCCAAAAGAACGCAAGGTCGAGCAGTGTGCAGGCTAGGACCACGGCCAGGCGGGCAAAGTTGCCCGCTGCGGTGGCCTTTGGCGTACTTGCTATCTGCAACATAGCTGCCGGGGTGTGATTTTGCCTTAGAAACGGGCATAAGCGATCATGGATGCTTTCGATTACCGCTATTGGAGAACAGGATGTCTCGTTCGCTGCCGACGGTGCTGCTGCTGCTGTTTCTCGGGCTTTGGCTCGCGGCCAGCTATGGTGTGCGTTACGGCCTGATGGAGGATGGCCAGTGGGTAGGGCTGTGCGCAGTGCCGACGGCGTACTGGCAGTGCGAGGTGCGTTCGCTGCTGGGGTTGGGCATTCACCATCAAGTCATGGCCTGGGGCGGATTGGGCCTGGCGCTACTGGCCCAGTTCGTTTCCGCGCGTGCCGGCTGGTGGCTGGCAGTGTTGGCGCTGGTGTTCGCGGTGCCAGCGCTGGTGCTGTACACCGCCAGCATTGCGGTGTTTGCGCTGGTGCTGGCGGGGTTGCGCCTGGTCAGGCAACCCCCAATGTAAGCAGCTGCGCGTACCTGTGGGAGCAACTGTCCTGCTCAATTTCCAAAAGCTGTCGCTCCCACAGGGACTGCGCCAGGCTTTAGATGTGGAAGGCGACTTTCAGGGCTTCCAGCGCCGGTTCGACCTTGATGCCCAGCACTGCCCCCAGTTCCATTACCCGTGCCAGGTCCGGCTGCCCCACCCTGATCATCTGCAGTTCATACCTGTGGGCAACAACGGCGACCCTGGGGTTGATGGGTGGTTTTGCGGTGATGATGTTTCTCGATACCGCGCTGGGCTGAGGCTGAGCACCAGCCTGTGGGAGCGGCCTTGTGTCGCGATAGGGCCGCGCAGCGGCCCCAGGATCTCGGCATCATGTATAGATTGCTGGGGCCGCTTTGCGGCCCTATCGCGACACAAGGCCGCTCCCACAGGGATCGCGCCAGCTTTTGGAAATTGAGCGAGACAGTTTACTCACACAAGCTACGCGCCGGGCTCGAGGGATATGCAGTATCAAGCCTGTCGCATCCGCAAGCTGCGCCACAACGCCGCTGTCATCAGCACACTCACCACCGCCCAGCCCCAGGCCTGCTGGTTCTCCAGCCCTTCCACGAACAACTGCGGCGCCACCCCGGCGCCGACGATGAACGCCAGCAACGCCACCTCCGCCCGTCGCGCCCGCACCGGCCACAGCACATACACCAGCGCCGGCAACGCCAGCGCCGCGCTGGGGAAGCTGCGGTAGCGCGGGTCGAACACCATTGCCAGCATGCTCACCGCCGCAGCAAAGCCCGCCGCCAGCAACAGCCAGCCGGCTCGCACCTGCAGCCAGGCGAACAAGCGTTCACGCCAGCCGGCCCGCCGCGCCAGCGCCAACAATGCATGGGCCAGAACCAGCAGGTTCAGCCCGGCCAGCATCAGTGCCCACAACCATTCCCCGGCAAAGCGCGCATGGGTGCGCATCAACTCGCCCCACAGGCCCAGGCAAGCGGCGCCAAACGCTGCCAGCAGTGGCAGCAGCAAGGCGGCCATCGGTGTAGCGGGGCGCCCGGCCAGCACCAGCATGATCACCATCAGCACGGCGCTGGCCAGCAACCACTGCGGCCAGTCATGCAGGTTGCTCACTGGCCCTTCAAGCACGCCCTTGTCCTGCCGGTCCGCGTCGTACAGCCCCCAATAACCACCCACCGCGCCCTCATTGGCGCGTTTCCAGGGCTGATCGAAGGCTTCGATCAGGTTGTAGTGCCAGCCATTGCGCTCGGCCATGGCCACGAAGCCACGGATGAAGCGCGCCTCATTGACCCGGCTGGGCACCGCCGTTTCGCGTTGTCGGCCTTCGCTGGGCCAGCCGGTTTCGCCAATCAGTATGTCCTTGGGCGCGAAGCGTGTGCCGAACACCCAGCGAACATCGGCAACGTGGGCCAAGGCATCGTCGATGCCACGCGGGTCGTCCTCCCAGTAGGGCAGCAGATGGATGGTGAGGAAATCCACTGCCGGGGCCACCTGCGGGTGCTGCAGCCAGAACTCCCAGACATCGGCGTAGGTCACGGGCACCTTGACCTGGCGCTTCACCCGGGCGATCAATTTGGCCAGGTGGGCACCGGTCACCTCCTTGCGCAACAGTGTCTCATTGCCGACGATCACCGCGCTGACCACGTCCGGGTTGGCGTTGGCAGCAGCGATCAGCAGGTTGATTTCCTTCTCGGTATCGGCCGGGTGGGCGTTCACCCAGGCGCCCAGCATCACCTTCAGCCCATGCTTGCGTGCCAGCGCCGGGATTGCCTCAAGACCGCTCATGGAATAGGTGCGGATGCACTGGAATCGCTCGGCCAGTAACGCCAGGTCGGCGTCCATCCGCGCTGGGCGCAGGCGAAACGGCTGGTCGTAAGGCGACTGGTCTTTGTCGAACGGCGTGTATGAAGCGCATTGCAGCTTGTGCGCAGGGCTGGCCGCATCGGGCAGGTGCACAGGCTTGCCCAGCCCGTACCAGAGCCCCCCCAGCCCGAGCAGGGCCAGCAGGCAGGCAAGCAGGTACAACGGCAATGACAAGCGGCTACAACTGGGCATGTGGCGGTCCATCGTCTGGCACAAAAGGTTAGATAGTAGCCCGGCGCCAAACCTTTGGCATGCAAGGATCGCGCAGGCCGAGGTAGGCCGATGGCGCTAATGGCATAGTGCTGTCGCATATGGGGCGGGTGCAGGTCGCAGCTGGATCAGGTCGACTTGTGTTGCAGGAAGATGATGCAATCTCCAAGACCTGACGAGGGGATGCTTTGATGGCAACTTTGAAGAAAATGCGACGTTTCCTGGGTGTGGGCACCGCCCTGGTAATGGCCATGAGCGCTGCACAGGCTATGGCCAAAGAAGTAAGCATTGGTTACGTGGATGGTTGGGCCGACAGCGTGGCGACCACCAACGTGGCCGCCGAAGTAATCAAGCAAAAACTCGGCTATGACGTGAAGTTGCAGGCCGTGGCCACGGGGATCATGTGGCAGGGTGTGGCAACTGGCAAGCTCGATGCCATGTTGTCGGCCTGGTTGCCGGTGACCCATGGTGAGTACTGGGCCAAGAACAAGGACAACGTCGTCGACTACGGCCCGAACTTCAAGGATGCCAAGATCGGCCTGATCGTCCCCGAGTACGTCAAGGCAGTGAGCATCGCCGACCTCAAGACCGATAACAGCTTCAAGGACAGGATTGTCGGCATTGATGCAGGCTCCGGTGTGATGCTCAAGACCGACCAGGCGATCAAGGACTATGGCCTGACCAGTTACAAGTTGCAGGCCAGCTCGGGTGCGGCGATGACGGCGGAACTGGGCCGTGCCTATGCCAAGCAGCAGTCGATTGCGGTGACCGGTTGGGTTCCGCACTGGATGTTCGCCAAGTGGAAGCTGAAGTTCCTCGAAGACCCGAAAGGCGTCTATGGCGCGGCAGAAACCGTGAACAGCATCGGCAGCAAGGAACTGGCCACCAAGGCACCGGAAGTGGCGGAGTTCCTGAAGAAGTTCAACTGGCAGTCCAAGGACGAGATTGGCGAGGTGATGCTGGCGATTCAGGAAGGGGCCAAGCCTGAAGCGGCCGCCAAGGACTGGGTTGCCAAGCACCCTGATCGTGTGAAGGAGTGGACTGGCAAGTAATCACCTTGCAGGGCCAATAGGGTTTCTTCGCGGGTAAACCCGCTCCTACAGGAGCGGGTTTACCCGCGAACGGCTCATCACTTTGTTACGCAATCGGTAAAACACCGTTGCATCTAAGACTAAGGTCGTCTGGTTGGCGTTCATCGGCAGCATAAAGTAAGGGTGTGGGTTCCATCCCGTATCTGTGCTGCTAGGACAAAAACAATGAACGACAGCATTTACCTCTCGATACAAAACAGCCCCCGTTTCAAGGAGCTGGTCACCAAACGCGAACGGTTCGCCTGGATTCTCTCGGCGATCATGCTCGGCCTGTACTGCGCCTTCATCCTCCTGATCGCCTACGGTCCTCATGTGCTGGGCGCCAAGCTCAGCCCTGAGTCATCGATTACCTGGGGCATTCCCCTGGGCGTCGGTCTGATCGTTTCGGCATTCGTCCTGACCGCCATCTACGTGCGCCGCGCCAACGGCGAATTCGATGAGCTGAACAAGGAAATCCTGAAGGAGGCGCAACAATGATTCGCCAAGTCAAAGCCCTGGCCGTATTGGCCTGCGGAGCCTTCGCACCCGCCGTGTGGGCCGCCGATGCCCTGACCGGCGAGGTGCAGAAACAACCGCTGAACGTTTCCGCCATCGCCATGTTCGTGGCCTTCGTCGCCTTCACCCTCGGCATCACCTACTGGGCTTCCAAACGCAACAAGTCGGCATCGGACTACTACGCTGCCGGCGGCAAGATCACCGGCTTCCAGAACGGCCTGGCGATTGCTGGCGACTACATGTCGGCCGCCTCGTTCCTGGGTATTTCCGCGCTGGTGTTCACCTCGGGTTATGACGGCCTGATCTACTCGATCGGCTTCCTGGTTGGCTGGCCGATCATTCTTTTCCTGATTGCCGAACGCCTGCGCAACCTGGGCAAGTACACCTTCGCCGACGTGGCCTCGTACCGCCTCGGGCAAAAGGAAATTCGCACCCTGTCGGCCTCCGGTTCGCTGGTGGTGGTGGCGTTCTACCTGATCGCGCAAATGGTCGGCGCCGGCAAGCTGATCGAGCTGCTGTTCGGCCTGGACTACCATGTGGCGGTGATCCTGGTGGGTATCCTGATGTGCCTGTACGTGCTGTTCGGCGGCATGCTGGCCACCACCTGGGTACAGATCATCAAGGCTGTGCTGCTGCTGTCCGGTGCCAGTTTCATGGCGCTGATGGTCATGAAGCACGTGGGCTTTGACTTCAATACGCTGTTCTCCGAAGCGATCAAGGTACACGCCAAGGGCGAGGCGATCATGAGCCCCGGCGGCCTGGTCAAGGACCCGATCTCGGCATTCTCCCTGGGCCTGGCATTGATGTTCGGTACTGCCGGCCTGCCGCACATCCTGATGCGCTTCTTCACCGTCAGTGACGCCAAGGAAGCGCGCAAGAGCGTGCTGTACGCCACCGGCTTCATCGGCTACTTCTACATCCTCACCTTCATCATTGGCTTTGGCGCGATCCTGCTGGTCAGTACCAACCCGGAATTCAAGGACGCCGCAGGCGCTCTGCTGGGTGGCAACAACATGGCTGCGGTGCACCTGGCCAATGCGGTGGGTGGTAGTGTGTTCCTCGGCTTCATCTCGGCGGTGGCCTTTGCCACCATCCTGGCGGTGGTGGCTGGCCTGACCCTGGCCGGTGCCTCGGCGGTGTCCCACGACCTGTACGCCAGCGTCTGGCGCAAGGGCAAAGCCAACGACAAGGACGAGATCCGCGTATCGAAGATCACCACTGTCGCCTTGGGTGTGCTGGCGATCGGCCTGGGGATTCTGTTCGAGAAGCAGAACATCGCCTTCATGGTCGGCCTGGCGTTCTCCATTGCGGCCAGCTGCAACTTCCCGGTACTGCTGCTTTCGATGTACTGGAAGAAGCTGACCACCCGCGGCGCCATGATCGGCGGCTGGCTGGGCCTGGTGAGTGCGGTGACGCTGATGATCCTTGGCCCGACCATCTGGGTACAGATTCTCGGTCACGAGAAACCCATCTACCCGTACGAGTACCCGGCGCTGTTCTCGATGGCCATTGCCTTTGTCAGCATCTGGTTCTTCTCGGTCACCGACAAGTCCAAGGCGGCTGAGGATGAGCGCGCGCTGTTCTTCCCGCAGTTCGTGCGTTCGCAGACTGGCCTGGGTGCCAGCGGGGCGGTCTCGCACTAACGTCAATCCCCTGCATTGAAAACGCCCCGCTTGTCGGGGCGTTTTTATTTCATGCAGTCGGCGATGGCCTCCAGACAGGTTGGTGCTCTGCCCATGCTCCCCTTATGTCGTGAGCGCGTTCATAGAGGACGGCACATTTGGGGGCTGGTCAATGAAGTCATACTGTTTGATCACCTTCGCTATCCAGGATGGCAACCGGGTATTTCGACCCGCTTGCCATTCACTTCACGTGACTGTTTGAAGTGGCTATCCGCAGCGCGTCATATCATCCCAAGCAACAGTAATACCAACAGAATCACCAACACCACGCCGATTATGCCGGAAGGGCCATAGCCCCAGCTGCGCGAGTGGGGGAAGACCGGTAAGCCACCGATCAGCAGCAGAATCAGGATGATGATAAGGATCGTGGTCATGTCAAAGTCCTTGCGTGATTAGGGGGCAAGAGCCTGAGAATGCTGGCCTCTCGATAATTCGGACCGGTGCGGGTTGGTAAAGATTCCATCCCCGTGCAGCCGTCTACCCAATCATGCCCGCCCATTCACTGCCCTGATGAATCCTCCCCGATGGCGACGCCTTGATTACACTCGTCGGACTACCTGTCAGAACAAGGCCTGCGACCATGCAAAAACGCATCATGATCACCGGCGCCGGGTCCGGCCTCGGCCGTGAGATCGCCCTGCGCTGGGCGCGTGAGGGCTGGCGCCTGGCATTGGCCGATGTCAACGAAACCGGCCTGCGCGAAACGCTGGAGCAGGCTCGCCAGGCCGGTGGCGACGGCTTCGTCCAGCGCTGCGATGTGCGCGACTATAGTCAGCTGACGGCCCTGGCCCAGGCCTGCGAAGCGAAGTTCGGAGGGGTCGATGTGATCGTCAACAACGCCGGCGTCGCTTCGGGCGGATTCTTTGCCGAACTGTCGCTGGAAGACTGGGACTGGCAGATCGCGGTCAACCTGATGGGCGTGGTCAAGGGCTGCAAGGCCTTCCTGCCGCTGCTGGAGCGCAGCAAGGGGCGCATTATCAACGTCGCCTCGATGGCCGCACTGATGCAGGGCCCGGGCATGAGCAACTACAACGTGGCCAAGGCCGGTGTGCTGGCCTTGTCGGAAAGCCTGCTGGTGGAGTTGCGTCAGGTAGAGGTGGCGGTGCACGTGGTGTGCCCGTCGTTCTTCCGGACCAACCTGCTGGACTCGTTCCGCGGGCCGAACCCGGCGATGAAGGCGCAGGTGGGCAAGCTGCTCGAAGGTTCGCCGATCAGTGCGGCGGACATTGCCGACTATATCCATCAGCAGGTCGCTGCAGGCGAGTTCCTCATCCTGCCCCATGAGGCAGGGCGCCAGGCCTGGCAACTGAAACGCCAGGCCCCTGAGCGGCTGTATGACGAGATGGCCGACATGGCGGTGAAAATGCGGGCAAAAGCCCCATCGCGATGACTTGTCCGTAGGAGAAGTTACTTAAAAGCGTAAGGGCTTTCTGAATCGTAGTGGCGCTATTGAGTAGCTGAATACCTACGGGGCAGGCTCCGGTTTTCCCTTTCGCAGGAGGATCGGAACATGCTGGTAATTGGGCGCGAAGTTGGGGAAGTCATCATGATTGGCGATGACATCCGGATCGTCGTGGTGGAGACCCGGGACGGCGTGGTGCGCTTTGGTGTGGATGCTCCGCGTCAGGTGCCGGTGCATCGAGCCGAAGTTCACAAGCGCATCAAGGCGTCCAAGCAGAGCAAGGCCTGAAGAGGCCTGACCTGCTATTCGAGCAGCTCGCGGGGCACATCATGCTTGGCCAGCAACTGGCATTGCTGGCTTTCCAGGTCGAACAGGATGAAAGCCTGGCCTTTGGCCAATGCCTGGCGTACCCGCAGCACGCGGGTTTCCAGCGGGGTGTCGTCGCCGTTGTCAGTGCCGTCGCGGGTGACGAAGTCCTCGATCAGGCGGGTCAGGGTTTCGGCTTGCAATTGGTCGTAGGGGATCAGCATGGTCGGGCGGTGTCTGAAATAGGTATGGGCATGCTACGCGAAACATTCGAGGTGTTGGGGCCGCTCTGCAGCCCCAAGTGCGTTTAGCTTTTGTTTCCGACCAGGCTGTCCACGGCCGGTACCCGCGTGTCGCTCTCCATTTGCGCATCGTGCTCCAGCTGGTGGCTGAAGCGCTCGAGTGACGTATTGGCCGGCTGCGAATCGCTGGCAAACACTGGCGGGCTCAGCAGGTAGGCTGACAACAACCGGCTCAGCGCTGCCAGGCTGTCGATATGGGTGCGCTCGTAACCATGGGTGGCATCGCAACCAAAGGCCACCAGCGCGGTACGAATATCGTGCCCGGCAGTCACCGCCGAATGGGCATCGCTGAAGTAATAGCGGAACAGGTCGCGCCGCACTGGCAAGTCATGGTCGCCGGCCAGTTTCAGCAGGTGCCGGGACAGGTGGTAGTCGTAAGGCCCCGACGAGTCCTGCATGGCCACACTGACCGCATGCTCGCTGGAAGCCTGCCCAGGCGCCACTGGGGCGATGTCGATGCCGACGAACTCGCTGACGTCCCAGGGCAGGGCGCCGGCTGCACCCGAGCCGGTCTCTTCGGTGATGGTGAACAGCGGGTGGCAGTCGATCAGCGGCTGGCGGCCGCTTTCCACCACGGCCTTCAATGCCGCCAGCAATGCGGCTACGCCAGCCTTGTCGTCCAGGTGACGGGCGCTGATGTGGCCGCTTTCGGTGAACTCGGGCAATGGGTCGAAGGCCACGAAATCACCAATGCTCACGCCCAGTGCCTCACAGTCGGCGCGCGTGGCGCAGTAGGCATCCAGTCGCACTTCCACGTGGTCCCAGCTGATCGGCATTTGGTCGATGGCCGTGTTGAAGGCATGCCCGCTGGCCATCAGCGGCAGCACGCTGCCACGGAATACCCCGGTATCGGTGAACACGCTAACCCGGCTGCCTTCGGCAAAACGGCTGGACCAGCAGCCGACGGGCGCCAGGGCCAGGCGGCCATTGTCCTGCAACTGACGCACGCTGGCGCCGATGGTATCCAGGTGGGCAGAGACGGCGCGGTCGGGCGAGGTCTGCCGGCCCTTCAGCGTGGCGCGGATGGTGCCGCGGCGGGTCAGCTCGAAGGGGATGCCCAACTCATCCAGGCGTTCGGCCACGTAGCGCACGATGGTGTCGGTGAAGCCGGTGGGGCTGGGGATGGCGAGCATTTCCAGCAGTACGCGTTTGAGGTAGTCGAGATCGGGTTCGGGGAGTCGTTCGGACATGTCCAGGCCTCCGGTCGGGTTAAAATTTCGCAGTCGTTGTG
>NZ_JBICMC010000059.1:0-34702 GCF_043106005.1 Pseudomonas sp. GLN_2
GCAGCCCTTTCGCGACACAAGGCCGCTCCCACAGAGACCGCGTCAGGTTTTAGATGTGATGGCAGAGCCGCCGCATGATCATCGCTCCTCTTCCTTCCACGGCGCCTGCAGGTACCGCGTCCGGTTGAAGGTTTCCAGCCACTCGGGGCAAAACACCACCAGCGCACTGATCACCATGCCGTTGATGAACGCCTCGGGGAACATCATCAGCCACAGGTAGCCCACAAAGTCGCTGAGCCACTCCGGCAGGGCAAAACGCCCGTCCAGCCACAACACCCCTAGCGCTGCGGGGACGCAAACCAGGACGGTCAGCGCTGCCGGGAAGAACCCCGAACAGAAGATATAAACGAACAGGTTTCGCGGCTGGGCGCGCTCGACCACTATCGCGCACACCTCGGTAATCAGCACCGGCAAACCAATCAGCAACAAGCCGTTCACCCCCAACGCCGCCAGGTCTTGTCGCCCAAGCGCCAGCAAGCCGAGCTGGGCCATGAACCCACCCAGCACCGCCAGCGGCCAGTCCAGCAACAGGGTGACCGCCGTCATGCCAATAAAGTGGTACGACACCCCGGTATCAAAGTCGCGCCGCACCAGCCACAGCGCAAACAGGCAGAACACCGTGCCAAACAGCAAATGCTGGCGGCGCCGGTCGGTAAACAGTTCCACCCAGCGAACCCGGCTCACCGCCCAGATCAACAACGGCACATAACCCAGCCAGCCAAGGGTAAGGGTGGTGCCGGATAACACCTGCGCGCTGATCACCTGAACAATACCCTTTGCGGCCATGTGGATAAAACCGAGTCTACACCCATTCTCCCATTCCTTCGGCTGCGGTAGGCTGACGCTTCCATTCGATGCAGGAAGCATTGGTCATGCTGGAAGGAACCAACCCCGCCCTGCTACTGGCAGCGGCACTCAACGCCATCATCGGCATACTTCACCTGGCCATCATCGCCGTGGGGCCGCGTTGGTACCGTTTGTTCGGGGCCGGTGAGCGCATGGCGGTGGCCGCCGAAAAGGGCCGCTGCTACCCGGCGCTGATCACCGCCGCTATCGCCTGCGTGTTGCTGGCCTGGTCGGCCTATGCGCTGTCGGCTGCCGGGGCGATCGGGCGGCTGCCCTTGCTGCTGCCAGTCATTTGCCTGATCACCCTGGTGTACTTGCTACGCGGTCTGCTGGGGCCAGGATTGCTGGCGGGCACCGGGCGTTCGCAGCGTTTTATCGTGGTCAGTTCGCTGATCTGCCTGGGCTTTGGCGTGGTGCATCTGGTCGGGCTGGTGCAGCAGTGGCCGGTGCTGGGCTGATTTTCACGCTTAAACAGCATCTTACCGTCATCGATTAGCGGCTAAGCTTGTCTGCATGGATGACTCAGACTACCTGCGCCTGCTTACCATCCAGGCCGAACAAGCCAATGCCTTTCTCTCCAACGCCCGTAAGTGGGAGCGGGAGCGTTGGGTGTGCCAGCGCCTGTTACAGGGGCTGAACATCCCCTACCGCAGCGAGGACTTCACACCGGCGGGGCAGGAGCCACCAGACGTGCTGTTCCGCGACGCCGCCTTCGAGGTGTTTTTCGTGCTCGACGAGGGCCGCCGGCTGAACGATGAATGGCGCGAGGAGCTGCAGCGGCGGCGCAGTGCGTTTTCCCTGGCGCAGTTGGTACGCCGCGAAGCACGCCCACGGCGCATCAGTGCCACCGAACTGCTGGGGCGCCTGGCGCCCACCTTGCGCAAGAAGGCGCACAATTACCGGGAACGCGGGCTGGAGCTGAACGAGCTGGACATCATCGCGTTCTCCAGCCTCAAGCGCGAAGTGCTCGACCTCAACACCCACTTCCCGCCGCCTACCGAATACCTGCGCCAGGGCTGGCGTTCGTTGTCGCTGGTTGGGCCAACCTTTGCCCGGGTACTGTTTGCCCACCCCGATGCGCCGGATTTCCTGCGCGGCAACCTGGGCCGCAGTATCGTCTTCGACGTAGGCATCAGTCTTTGATCCAGTGCAGCGACTGTTTGCGATGGCGTACACTCGGCGTCAGGGATAGAAAGCATTATCATTTGTTTCAAGCGCCTGCGCGAACGCTGTAGCGTTTGCGCAGTCACAAACGTCTACCTGACGAGGCCCACCATGACCAGCCGCCTGAACCCGGAAGATCAGCGTCGTGTCGATGAGTATCTGCGAGCCCCCCAGCACCAAGTCGAGCGCAGGCCCTTCCGGCCGTGGCTGCTCCTTGTGCTGGTGCTGGCCGTGACCATCGGGTTGGGTCTCATCAGCCGCCTGCTGAGTGGACTGGTGCTATGAGCTGCTTCGCGCTCGCCCTCCCCTCATGCAGTTTGCGGCCGGCCCCCAGGGCCACGAATTCCGTAAACCTTATGAGATATTCCCATGACTCATCGCATCGTGATTGTCGGCGGCGGCGCCGGCGGCCTGGAACTGGCGACCCGCCTGGGTAAAAGCCTGGGCAAGCGCAAGCAGGCCGAAATCACCCTGGTCGACACCAACCTCACGCACATCTGGAAGCCACTGCTGCACGAAGTGGCCGCCGGCTCGCTGAACTCCTCGGAAGACGAACTGAACTACGTGGCTCAGGCCAAGTGGAACCACTTCAATTTCCAGCTGGGGCGCATGAGCGGCCTGGACCGTGAAGGCAAGCAGATTCAACTGGCTGCCACCCTCGACGAAGAGGGCCGCGAGCTGCTGCCTGCGCGCACCCTGGGCTACGATACCCTGGTGATTGCCGTGGGCTCCAACACCAACGACTTCGGCACCCTGGGCGCAGCGCAGCACTGCCTGTTCCTGGATACCCGCAAGCAGGCCGAGCGTTTCCACCAGCAACTGCTGAATCACTACCTGCGTGCCCACGCCGGCGACGTGGCCAGCGAAAAAATCAGCGTGGCCATTGTCGGCGCCGGTGCCACCGGTGTAGAGCTGGCGGCCGAGCTGCACCACGCTGCCCACGAGCTGGCGGCCTATGGCCTGGACCGCATCCAGCCCAAGGACATGCACATCACCCTTATCGAGGCGGGCCCGCGCGTTCTGCCGGCGCTGCCAGAGCGCATCAGCGTACCGGTTCACAAAACCCTGGAAAAACTCGGGGTGAAGGTGATGACCAACGCCGCGGTCAGTGAAGTGACCGAGGACGGCCTGAAAACCAAGGACGGTGAAGTGATCCAGGCCAGCCTGAAAGTGTGGGCAGCCGGTATCCGGGCGCCAGGTTTCCTCAAGGACATCGATGGCCTGGAAACCAACCGCATCAACCAGCTGGTCGTGCGCCCTACCCTGCAAACCACCCGCGACGACAACATCTTCGCCTTCGGTGACTGCGCCGCCTGCCCGCAACCTGGCAGCGATCGTAACGTGCCGCCGCGCGCACAGGCGGCGCACCAGCAGGCTTCGATGCTGGCGCAAAGCCTGAAGGCGCGCCTGGAGAACAAGGCCCTGCCGACGTACGAGTACAAGGACTATGGCTCGCTGGTGTCGCTGTCGCGCTTCTCGGCGGTGGGCAACCTGATGGGTAACCTGATGGGCAGCGTGAAGCTGGAAGGCTGGCTGGCGCGGATGTTCTATGTGTCGCTGTACCGCATGCACCAGATGGCGCTGTACGGGTTCTTCCGCACAGCGTTGATGATGCTGGGCAGCAAGATTGGCCGGGGTACCGAGCCGCGCCTGAAGTTGCACTAACAGGCGCCCCCATGCCCTGTAGGCGCGGGTTTACCTGTGAATGCGATGGTGGCTGCACTGCCGCATTCGCGGGTGAACCCGCTCCTACAAAGGGGCGGTGTGGCAAATAGATGCAGGTGGGATTGCGCCGATGGGCGCATTTTTCAAGGCAAAAGAAAAAGGGCATCTCATGCGAGATGCCCTTTGTTCATGGTGGGTCGTGTAGGATTCGAACCTACGACCAATTGGTTAAAAGCCAACTGCTCTACCAACTGAGCTAACGACCCAAAAATGGTCGGGGTGAGGGGATTCGAACTCCTGACATCCTGCTCCCAAAGCAGGCGCGCTACCGGACTGCGCTACACCCCGAGTGTTTCAAAAAAAAGGGCATCTCTTTGAGATGCCCTTTTCTACATGGTGGGTCGTGTAGGATTCGAACCTACGACCAATTGGTTAAAAGCCAACTGCTCTACCAACTGAGCTAACGACCCTGAAAATGGTCGGGGTGAGGGGATTCGAACTCCTGACATCCTGCTCCCAAAGCAGGCGCGCTACCGGACTGCGCTACACCCCGAGATTGGCTCCGCGACCTGGACTCGAACCAGGGACCCAATGATTAACAGTCATTTGCTCTACCGACTGAGCTATCGCGGAACTGAACTTCGGTACAACTCCGAAGACTGTGTTCGCCTCGGACTCTTTGGCTTCTTCGCTTTCGCGTTGTCGCTGCTGAGGCCGGCTATTCTACATTCTTCGTTTTGCTTGTCAACCACTTTTTTTCATTCAACTTACTGATTTGTAAGTTGTTTTGCGATCACTGATGTTGCTGGTGATTCGCTTAGTGCCTGACAACGCGGCGTATATTAGGGGCACTCTAAATTTGATGCAAGCAAAAATTTCAAAAATTTCAGGCGGTTACCCCGGATTGGCGCAAAGGCCCGAAATAGCTGGGCTGTGCCGGCATTGGCAACAGGCAAAAAAAGCCCCGCAAACGCGGGGCTCATGGTGCAACACAATCAGCCAAAGACGATTTCGTCGCCTTCCACCTTGGCGGTGATCGCCGTACCGGGCAGGAACTTGCCGGCCAAAATCAGCTGCGCCAGCGGGTTCTCGATCCAGCGCTGGATCGCCCGCTTCAGCGGCCGCGCGCCGTACACCGGGTCGTAACCCACGGCAATCAGCTTGTCCAACGCCTCTGGGCTCAGGCTCAACGACAGTTCGCGCTCCAGCAGGCGGCTGCGCAGGCGGCCGAGCTGGATTTCGGTAATACCGGCAATCTGCTCGCGGCCCAAAGGCTCGAACACCACCACTTCGTCGATGCGGTTGATGAACTCCGGACGGAAGTGCGCCCCCACCGCATCCATCACTGCCGCACGCTGTGCCTCGCGGTCACCCACCAGTTCCTGAATCTGCGCAGAGCCCAGGTTGGAAGTCATCACGATCACGGTGTTGCGGAAGTCCACGGTGCGCCCGTGGCTGTCGGTCAGGCGGCCGTCTTCCAGCACCTGCAACAGCACGTTGAACACATCCGGGTGGGCTTTTTCCACCTCGTCCAGCAGCACCACCGAGTAAGGCTTGCGCCGCACGGCCTCGGTCAGGTAACCGCCCTCTTCATACCCGACATAGCCTGGCGGTGCACCGATCAGGCGCGCTACGGAGTGCTTCTCCATGAATTCGGACATGTCGATGCGCACCATCGCCTCTTCGGTGTCGAACAGGAACTCAGCCAGCGCCTTGCACAGTTCGGTCTTGCCCACACCGGTCGGGCCGAGGAACAGGAACGAACCACTTGGCCGGTTCGGGTCGGACAGCCCGGCACGTGAGCGGCGCACGGCGTTGGCTACGGCGGTTACCGCCTCGCTCTGGCCAATCACCCGCTGGTGCAGCAGCTCTTCCATCTTCAGCAGCTTCTCACGCTCGCCTTCGAGCATCTTGGCCACAGGAATGCCGGTCCACTTCGACACCACTTCGGCAATTTCTTCCTCGGTGACTTTGTTGCGCAGCAACTGGTTGTCGGTCTTGCCGTGCTGGTCGACCATCTGCAGGCTGCGCTCCAGGTCCGGGATCACCCCGTACTGCAGTTCGGCCATGCGGTTCAGGTCGCCTTTGCGACGGGCGGCTTCCAGCTCTTGGCGAGACTGCTCGATCTTTTGCTGGATCTGCGCCGAGCCCTGCACTTCAGCTTTCTCCGAAGCCCAGATTTCTTCCAGATCGGAATACTCACGCTCCAGCCGCTCGATTTCTTCGGTCAGCTTCTCCAGGCGCTTTTTCGCCGCTTCGTCTTCTTCTTTCTTCAGCGCCTGCGACTCCACCTTCAGCTGGATCAGGCGGCGATCAAGGCGGTCGAGCACTTCCGGCTTGGAGTCAATCTCCATGCGGATGCGGCTGGCCGCTTCGTCGATCAGGTCAATGGCCTTGTCCGGCAGCTGGCGGTCGGTGATGTAGCGATGGCTGAGCTTGGCCGCAGCGATGATTGCACCGTCGGTGATGGCCACCTTGTGGTGCACTTCATAGCGCTCTTTCAGGCCACGCAGGATGGCGATGGTGTCTTCCTCGCTCGGCTCCTCGACCAGCACTTTCTGGAAACGGCGCTCCAGGGCGGCGTCCTTTTCGATGAACTGGCGGTACTCGTTCAGCGTGGTGGCACCTACGCAATGCAGCTCGCCGCGGGCCAGGGCCGGCTTGAGCATGTTGCCGGCGTCCATGGCGCCCTCGCCTTTGCCGGCGCCGACCATGGTGTGCAGTTCGTCGATGAACAGGATGATCTGGCCTTCCTGCTTGGACAGTTCGTTCAGCAGGCTTTTCAAGCGCTCTTCGAACTCACCGCGGTACTTGGCACCGGCAATCAGCGCGCCCATGTCCAGCGCCAACAGGCGCTTGCCTTTGAGGCCGTCGGGCACTTCACCATTGATGATGCGCTGGGCCAGGCCTTCGGCGATGGCGGTTTTACCCACGCCAGGCTCACCGATCAGCACCGGGTTGTTCTTGGTACGGCGTTGCAGCACCTGCACGGTACGGCGGATTTCATCGTCACGGCCAATGACCGGGTCCAGCTTGCCCTCCTCGGCACGCTTGGTCAGGTCGACGGTGTATTTGTCCAGCGCCTGGCGCGACTCCTCGGCGTTGGCGTCATTCACTGCCGCGCCGCCACGCAGGTTGTTGATGGCATTTTCCAGCGCTTTCTTGCTCACGCCCTGGCTCAGCAGCAGCTTGCCGAGCTTGCTGTTTTCGTCCATGGCGGCCAACAGCACCAGCTCGCTGGAAATGAACTGGTCGCCCTTCTGCTGTGCCAGGCGGTCTGCCTGGTTAAGCAGGCGTGCCAAGTCCTGCGACATGTTCACGTCGCCGGTAGGGTTCTGTATTTTTGGCAGTTGGTCGAGCTCTTTCACCAGCCCCTGGCGCAGGCCATTGATGTCGAAGCCTACCTGCATCAGCAGCGGTTTGATGGAGCCGCCCTGCTGTTCGAGCAGCGCCTGTAACAGGTGCACGGGCTCGATGGCAGGGTGGTCCATGCCAACGGCCAAAGACTGGGCATCGGATATTGCAAGTTGCAGCTTGCTGGTTAAACGGTCTATTCGCATGGTGTACCTTCCTTTAAAGGGCAGGTCGGAGCGATGGACAGCGCCTGTTTATAAAGAAACCTGCCTGAGATGACTTTATAGATAAGGCTGATTCTGGAAGATTCAAGCGTAGCGGGGTTGACCAAAGTCAACCTGTTGGATTAATGGGGGGCCATTCGCGGGCATACTCGCCCCCACAGGTACACCACCGGTTTCAACGTTTGCGGAATCTCTGTGGGAGCGGGCGTGCTGGCGAAGAGGCCGGTACAGGCTAGCGCGGGTCCAGCCAGACCAACGATGCAAAACGCCCACCCTGCGGGGTACGGCGATAGGAGAAGAACCGCGCATCACTGACCGTGCACGAACCACCGCCATACACAGCAGTCACGCCACGGGCAGCCAGGCGAATACGCGCCAGCTCATAGATATCCGCCAACAGCTTGCCTGGCCGTTCGCCGTCGACGAATGCCCGAGCTGCTTGCGGGTGCACGGCGGTAAAGGCATCACGCACTTCCAGCCCCACTTCGAACGCTTGCGGGCCGATGGCAGGCCCCAACCACACCAGCACCTCTTCTGGCGGCAGCGCCAGCCGGTCCAGCGTGGCTTCCAGCACGCCACCCGCCAGCCCGCGCCAGCCCGCATGTGCCGCCGCCACGCGGGTGCCGGCACGGTCGCAGAACAGCGCAGGCAGGCAATCGGCGGTCATCACGGTGCAGGCAATGCCAGGCTGGTGGGTCCAGCTGGCATCGGCCTCGGCGACCACCGCCGGGTCGGCATCCGCCACCACCCGCCCATGCACCTGCTTGAGCCAGGCCGGTTGGATGGTGAACTGTTCGCTCAGGCGGCGGCGGTTCTCGGCAACCGCGGCAGGGTCATCCCCAACATGGTCGCCGAGGTTGAAGGTTTCGTAAGGCGGTAAGCTGACGCCGCCCTGACGGGTGGTGACACAGGCGCGCACCGAGGCCGGGGCCGGCCAGTCGGGGAACAGCAACGCCTGCGTCAGGTCACTCATCCGATGAAGCTCTCGCGGTCCTGGTTCAGCAGCGACAGCAACCAGACGAAGTCATCCGGCAGTGGCGATTCCCACTTCATGACTTCACCGGTAATCGGGTGGGCCAAGGCGAGGAAACGCGCATGCAGCGCCTGGCGCGGGAAGGTCTTGACCGCCTCGACCATGGTCGGGCTGGCAGCGGGCGGAATACGGAAGCGCCCGCCGTACGTCTGGTCGCCAACCAGCGGGAAACCCACGTGGGCCATGTGCACGCGAATCTGGTGGGTACGGCCGGTTTCCAGCTTGACCCGCACATGGGTGTGCGAGCGGAAGCGCTTGAGTACGCGGTAGTGGCTGACCGCCGGCTTGCCGCCGTCGGTTACAGCCATGCGCTGGCGCATGCCGCCGTGACGGCCGATGGGCGCGTCGATCTTGCCACCGGCAGTCACCACGCCAATCACGATGCACTCGTAGATACGGCTGACCTTGCGGGCCTGCATCTGCTCGACCAGCTTGGTCTGCGCCTGCAGGGTCTTGGCCACCACCATCAGGCCGGTGGTGTCCTTGTCCAGGCGGTGCACGATACCGGCGCGCGGCACGTTGACGATGTCTGGCACATGGTGCAGCAGCGCGTTGAGCAGGGTGCCGCTGGCATGCCCGGCCGCCGGGTGCACAACCAGCCCGGCAGGCTTGTTGATCACCAGGATGTGGTCGTCTTCGTAGACGATATCCAGTTCGATATCTTCTGCGATCCACTCGCCCTGGGCCTCTTGTTCGGCCTCCAGGGCAAGCAGAGAGCCGCCATGAACAAGGTCGCGAGGGCGCACGACTGCACCATCGACCGTCAGGCGGCCCTCTTTGATCCACGAAGTTAGCCGCGAACGCGAGTACTCGGCGAACAATTGGGCGGCGACCTGGTCGAGGCGTTGGCCGCCCAGTTCGGACGGTACCTCTGCGCTAAGTTGAATGATCTCGGACATGCTCGATTCGGCGGGCGCACAGCCTTTGGTTTCGGCTGCGAGCTTGTGGTTAAATACGGCTTCTTTTGTCCCGGGGTTGGCCGGGGCGCTCATCATAACAGGACGGCACCGCCCAAGACAGCGGCCGTCAAAGGGACGCAAGCCGCCATGCAAGTGAAACACCTGCTGCTGATCGCCATCCTCGGGCTTACCGCGGCCTGTTCCTCTAATAAAGAGGTCATTGACGAGAACCTCAGCGAGGCCGAACTGTACCAGCAGGCCCAGGCTGATCTGGACAACTCCAGCTACACCAGCGCCGTGAACAAGCTCAAGGCCCTGGAGTCGCGCTACCCGTTCGGCCGCTATGCCGATCAGGCGCAGCTCGAGCTGATCTACGCCAACTACAAGAATGCCGAGCCCGAGGCCGCCAAGTCGGCCGCCGAGCGCTTCATCCGCCTGCACCCGCAGCACCCGAACGTCGATTACGCCTACTACCTCAAGGGCCTGACCTCGTTCGACCAGGACCGTGGCCTGCTGGCGCGCTTCCTGCCGCTGGACATGACCAAACGCGACCCGGGTGCCGCCCGCGACTCGTACAACGAGTTCGCCCAGCTGACCAGCCGCTTCCCCAACAGCCGCTACGCGCCAGACGCCAAGCAGCGCATGATCTACCTGCGCAACCTGCTGGCTTCGTACGAAATCCACGTGGCCGACTACTACCTGAGCCGCCAGGCTTATGTAGCGGCTGCCAACCGTGGCCGCTACGTGGTCGAAAACTTCCAGGAAACCCCGTCTGTCGGTGACGGCCTGGCGGTGATGGTCGAGTCGTACCAGAAGCTGCACCTGGACGAACTGGCCGCCACGAGCCTGGAAACCCTCAAGCTCAACTACCCGGACCACCCGAGCCTGGTCGATGGCGAGTTCCAGCCCAAGCAGACCGAGTCTGACGGCCGCGGCTGGCTGTCCAAGGCCACCTTGGGCCTGATCGAAACCGATACCCCGCTGCCGCCAGGCGAAACCCGCGCCAACCAGGACGTGGTCAAGCAGTTCCAGGACGCGCGCGACGAGATGCCGCGAGAGCTGCTGCCTAAAGACGAGAACGGCGACCCGATCGTGCCAGAAGGCCCGAAAGAAGCCGAGAAAGACCGTTCCTGGTTCAGCTACATGACCTTTGGTCTGTTCGACTGACCTTCAGCGGTGAATGAAAGGGAGGCCTTGGGCCTCCCTTTTTTATTGGCCGCGTCCTAGACTGTTGGCTTCTTCAATCGACAAGCTGGACACCATGGTTCGCCTACTTTTCTGGATCGCCCTGATCGCCGCCGCGTTCTGGCTGTGGCGCAAGTACAAAGTCAGCCAGCAGTCGCACCCCGAGGCGAAGCTGGATGCGCCGCTGAAGATGGTGCGCTGTGCCCATTGCGGCGTGCACCTGCCCAACGACCGGGCGCTGCAGCAGGGTAATGAGTGGTATTGCAGCCAGGCCCACCTGCAGCAGGGCCCTGGCCACCAAGGCTGAACACGATGTCTGTTCAATCCTGAAACCCATTCGAAATCTGTGGGAGCGGGCTTGCCCGCGAAGCAGGCACCACGGTGTATGGCACCGGCTTCGCCGGTGTTCGCGGGCACGCCCGCTCCCACAGTTTTTATCTGCAATTTCGTGTTCCACATATCCCTCCCCGACCCTTTCACACCATTTACGACCCCTCCCCACCGCCAGCATTGACCCATCCGGCCAAAGTTCGCTAAATCCTATTTATCCGCATAAATATGAAAAATAGCGAAATGCTCAAACCCAAACGCAAGCGCCAGAAGCTGTCCGATGTCATCGTCGAATCAGTCAAGCGCTCGATCGTCACCGAAGCGCTGCACCCCGGCGACCGCCTGCCCACCGAGCGTGAACTGATGGAGCATTTCGAATGTTCCAAGGGCACCGCCCGCGAAGCGCTCAAGGCGCTCGAAGTCGAAGGCCTGGTCAGCACCCGCACCGGCCCGACCGGGGGCGCCTACCTGAACGAAGTGGGCACCGAGCCAGCCAGCCGCGCGCTGCGCAACTACCTGCATTTCCAGCACCTGGACGGCGAACAGGTGTACCAGCTGCGCAAAGTCATCGAGGTAGAACTGGCGGTGTCGGTGATGGGCAAGCTGAGCGAGGCCGATTATGCCGCGCTGCAGGCCAACATCGACTTCTGCAGCGCGCCGGAAGACAGCGAAGAAGGCCAGCGTGAGCAGCGCTTGGCGGAGCTTGAATTCCACACCCTGCTGGCCGACCGCTGCCCCAACCCGTTGCTGCGTTTCATGGCGGTGTTCCTCAACGACCTGCTGCGCGACCTGGTGGTGCTGAAAAAGGCCTACCTGCCCAAGCGCCAGCAGTTCGCCGCCGCCAACATCGGCTACCACAAGCAACTGCTGACCGCCTTGCGCGCCAGCGACGAACCCGCCGTACGCCGGCTGATGCACGAACACATGTGCGACGCCGAGCACCACATGACCGCGCTGGAAGGCGAGGTTGCCCGTAACTTCCTGCTGGAGTTCGATCACCACCACTGATGCGCCTGTAAAGAGGCCTGCACACAGGCCCGGCCGTACCCGCTTTGTCATTGCCACTCCTGCCTAATAACCACAAACAAGGAGTTACTCATGCAAAGACGTACCCTGCTCAAGGCAGGCCTTGCCCTGGGTGCCTTAGGTAGCCTCCCCTTGGGGGCACACCGGGCATTCGCCGACCAACCGCTGACCTTCTATGGGCTCAAGTCCATGTCGGGCGCCTTCGCCAGCTACGGCAAGTACGCCGACATGGGCTCGCGCCTGGCCATCGCCGAGCACCCGCAGTTGCTCGGCCACCCGCTCAAGTACAAAGTCATCGACACCGAAGGCAACGCCGGCAAGGCGGTGCGCAAGGTGCAGGAAGCCATCGGCCAGGATGGCGCACGCTTCTTCCAGGGGTGCACCCTGTCGTCTTCGGCACTGGCGGTGTCCAAGGAAATCCACAAAGCCGGCGGCGTGTTCATGACGCCTGTGGGCGCCGATGAAATCACCGGCAAGGACTGCAATGCCTCAACCTTCCGCTGGTCGGTGCCCACCTATGGTGCCATCCGCGAAACCCTGGTGCCGATGAGCCGCCAGCTGCCCCAGGCCAAGCGCTGGTACACCATCACCCCGCAATACGTATTCGGCGATGCCCTGCTGGACAACGCCCGCAAAGTGTTCGCCGAGCTCGGCGTGGAACACATCGGCAACAGCTACCACTCGCTGCAGGAGCAGGAATTTTCCGGCTACCTGACCAACGCCATCGCCGCCAAGCCCGACGTGCTGGTGCTGCTCAACTTCGGTAGCCAGGCCTCCAACGCCCTGCGCCAGGCGGTCAACTTCGGCATCAAGGACCGCATGAAAGTGCTGATGGTGTGGTCTGCCGGCCTCGACCAGTTCCAGGAGCTGGGCAGCGACGTGCTCGAGGGCGTGTACCTGGGTGCGCAGTACTGGCACCAGGTCGACACCCCGCTGAACAAACAGTTGGTCGCCGCCACCCGCAAGGCCTATGGCATCAACCCCAACTACCCGCTGGCCGCCGACTACATCGGCACCAAGGTGATGCTCGAGGCCATCGTCAAGGCCGGCAGCCTGGACGGGGCCGCCGTGTCTGCGGCATTGCAGGGCATGCGCTTCCAGGGCCCGACCGGCGAAGAACTGATCCGCCCGGGTGACCACCAGGTGCTCAAGGATTACTACCTGCTGCGCGGCAAGCCCCAGGGGCAGATGCGCGACGAGGACGACCTGGCCGAAGTCATCAGTTCGGGCCGCTCGTTCGTCGAGGTCGATCACACCGGTTGCGCCCTGGCCTGAAGCTGCGGCGTTAGTCACAAACACCTGTACAGGCAGCCGCCCGGCGCGCTGTCGAGGGCACGCTCATGCTCGATTTGTACCTGTTCCAACTGCTCAACGGCCTGGGCCTGGGGATGATCTACTTCCTCATCGCCGTAGGCCTGACGATCATTTTCGGCCTCCTCAACTTCGTCAACTTCGCCCACGGCGCGTTTTTCTTGCTGGGCGCCTACCTGTGCTACACCGCCGTGGCCGTCACCGGCAACTTCTGGCTCGCGCTGCTGATTGCGCCACTGGTGGTGGCCGCGCTGGCCTGGGCGGTCGAGCGCCTGTTGATCAAACGCATCTACCACCTGCCGCACACCTTCCAGATCCTCGTCACCCTCGGCATCGCGCTGATCATCCAGGAAGCGTCGGTGCTGATCTGGGGCCCGGTGGGCAAGAACATTGCCGTGCCACCTGAACTGCGCGGGGTGCTGATACTCGGCGACTTCATCTACCCCTACTACCGCTTGTTCCTGATCGGCTTCGCGGCGCTGATCGGTATTGGCCTGTGGCTGCTGCTGGAACGCACCCGTTTCGGCGCACTGGTGCGGGCCGGTAGCGAAAGCACCGAAACCGTGTCGCTGTTGGGCACCAACATTTTCCGCCTGTTCTCCCTGACATTCGCCCTGGGCGTGGGCCTGGCAGGTGTGGCGGGTGTGCTGTTTGCGCCGCTACGGGGCGCCCAGCCCTTCGTCGGCCCGGAAATCCTCGGCATTGCCTTCGTGGTGGTGGTGATTGGCGGCATGGGGTCGTTCGGCGGGGCGCTGGTTGGCGGCCTGCTGGTGGGTGTGGTGCAAAGCATGATGACCAGTCTCTGGCCGCAAGGCGCCAGCCTGATGATCTATGGCGCCATGGCAGCAGTGATTCTGGTCCGTCCCTACGGCCTGTTCGGGAGAGCCTGAGATGAGCGAGAAAAACCCATTGCCAGTCGCCAAGGGCCGCGCCCCGGCGCTGCTGTCGCTGGTAGTTGCCAGCCTGGTGGCGCTGCCGCTGTTGCTGCCCTCGGCCACCCTGGCCACCGAGATCCTGATCTTTGCCATGGCCGCACTGGCCTGCAACCTGCTACTCGGCTACACCGGACTGCTGTCGTTCGGCCAGGGCATCTTCTTTGGCGTGGGCGCCTATGGCGCAGCGCTGCTGATGATCCACCTGCAGTGGGGCATGTTCGCCGCGCTGCTTGGCGCAGCTGTGTTCGGCGCCTTCCTCGCGCTGCTGGTGGGCGCACTGGCGATCCGTCGCACGGGCATCTACTTCGTCATGCTGACCCTGGCCTTCAGCCAGATGGCCTACTTCCTGGCCTATACCCTCAGCGGCTGGACCGGCGGTGACAACGGCCTGCTTGATGTGCCACGGCCGAATATCGAAATCGCCGGCCATGTGCTGGTCGACCTGGCCGATCCGCGGCACTTCTATGTGTTCGTCGCGGTGCTGTTCCTGTTGATCTTCGCCGCAGCCCTGCGGGTGATCCGTTCGCCATTCGGCAGCACCCTGCTGGCTATCCGTGAGAACGAGACCCGCGCCGCCGCCATCGGCTACGACACCCGCCATTTCAAGATTCTGGTGTTCATGCTGTCGGGCGCCATCACCGGCATCGCCGGGGCGCTGTACGCCATGCTGCTGCACTTTGCGCCGCTGTCGAACATCGACCTGATGATGAGCGAGAACATCCTGATCATGACCATCGTCGGCGGCACCGGCTCACTGTTCGGCTCGCTGCTGGGGGCCGGCGCCATCGTGCTGCTGGGTGACGTGCTGTCGGAACTTTGGCCACGCTGGCTGATGCTGCTGGGGGTGATCCTGATTCTGGTGGTGGTGTTCATGCGTGGCGGCCTGTGGGGTGGCCTGACCGAACTGGGCAAGCGCCTGCTGGCCACCCGCAATGCCGATGACAAACCCCAGGCCAAGACCAAGGAGACCCTGTGATGAGCGACTACCTCCTGGAAACCCGCCAACTGGAGCTGGCCTACGGGCCGTTCAAGGCGGTCGCGGGCGTTGACCTCAAAGTGCGCGCCGGCACCATCCACACCATTATCGGCCCCAACGGCGCCGGCAAGACCAGCCTGTTCCACTGCCTGACCGGCGAACGTCAGGCCACTGCCGGCAAGATCCTGTTCAATGGCCAGGACATCATTCGTAAGCCGTCCCACGGGCGCGTGGCGCTTGGCATGGCGCGCTCGTTTCAGCTCACCAGCCTGTTCCAGAACCTTTCCGTGCGCGAGAACCTGCGCCTGGCCGCCCAGGGCCGTGATGGCCTGGGCGCGCTGAACTTTTGGCGCAGCGTCGAGCACAAGCGCAGCCACTGGAACACCGCCGACCAGGTGCTGGAGCGCCTGAAGCTGAGCGCCCGTGCCGAAACCCTGGCGGGCGAGCTGTCGCACGGCCAGCAAAGGGTGCTGGAAGTGGGCATGTCGATCTGCGCCAAGCCCACCCTGCTGATGCTCGACGAACCCACTTCGGGCATGGGCATCGACGACATCCCGGTGATGACCGACCTGATCAGCGACCTTGGGCGCGACCATACCGTGCTGCTGATCGAGCACAACATGAGCATTGTCATGTCGATCAGCCAGCGCATCACGGTGATGAGTCACGGCCAGATCCTGGTCGAGGGTACCCCTGAACAGGTGCGCAACGACGAGCGCGTACGCACCGCCTACCTTGGAGAGGCCGCCTGATGCTCAACGTCGATTCGATCCATTCCTACTACGACAAGAGCCATGTGCTCGAAGGTGTCTCGCTCAAGGTCGAGGCAGGCGAACTGGTAACGCTGCTGGGGCGCAACGGCGCAGGCAAGACCACCACCTTGCGCAGCATCCTTGGCATCGTCCGCCCACGGCAGGGGCAGATCAGCTTCAACGGCCAGCAGTTGGTCGGACGCGAAATTTTCGATATCGCCCGGCTCGGCATTGCTCTGGTGCCGGAACACCGCGGCATTTTCCGCCAGCTCAGCGTGGAGGAGAACCTGAAGATTGCCGTGCGCAAGACCAGCCGCTGGCAGCTGGAGGACGTGTACAGCATGTTCCCGCGCCTGAAGGAGCGGCGCCGCAACGGTGGCTTCGCCCTGTCCGGTGGCGAGCAGCAAATGTTGGCCATCGCCCGCGCCCTGCTCAACGGCCCCAAGCTGCTGATCCTCGACGAGCCCACCGAAGGCCTGGCCCCGGTGATTGTCGATGAACTGGTGAAGATCCTGCGACGGATCAAGGACGAAGGGCTGTCGATCCTGCTGGTAGAGCAGAACCTGATGGTCTGCGATGCCCTTGCTGATCGCCACTATGTGCTGGAGCAGGGCCGCGTCGCTTACCAAGGCAGTGCGGCGCAGTTCCGCGAGGACCCGAGCATCAAGAACCGTTACCTGGCCCTTAGCGCCTGACCCGACCGTGCTTACCTGTACCGGCCCTTTCGCGGATAAACCCGCGCCTACAAAGGTGTCACCACCCCCAGCGCTGCGAGCCCTTTGCAGGAGCGGGTTCTCCCGCGAATAGGCCGGTACAAGCCACCCAGTAATTTCAGGAGAGATGAACCATGAACACCCGCATCGATCCCTCGCAGCACCTGCTTGGCCAAGGCCCGTTGGTCAGCCGCGAGCGCCTGTGGCAATCATTGATGGACCTGGCCCAACTCGGCGCCACCGCCAAGGGCGGCGTGTGCCGCCTGGCCCTGACCGACCTCGACCGCCAGGCGCGCGACCTGTTCGTACACTGGTGCGAAGAGGCCGGCTGCACGGTCAGCGTCGACGCCATCGGCAATATCTTCGCACGCCGACCCGGGCGCAACCCTGCCCTGCCGCCCATCATGACCGGCAGCCACATCGACACCCAACCCACCGGCGGCAAGTTCGATGGCTGCTACGGCGTCATGGCCGGCCTCGAAGTGATGCGTACGCTCAACGACTTGCACCTGACCACCGAAGCCCCGCTGGAAGTGGTGGTATGGACCAACGAAGAAGGTTCGCGCTTCCCGCCCTGCATGATGGGCTCGGGTGTGTTTGCCGGTAAGTTCGGCCTGCAGGAAACCCTGGACAAGGTCGATGACCAAGGTCTGTCGGTCGGCGCTGAGTTGCAGCGCATCGGCTACGCCGGCCCGCGCGTGCCCACCGGACATGCCGTGGGCGCCTACTTCGAAGCGCATATCGAGCAAGGCCCGGTACTGGAAGACCAACGCACCACCATCGGCGTGGTCCAGGGCTGCCTGGGGCAAAAATGGTTCGACCTGACCCTTACCGGCGTCGAGGCGCATGCAGGCCCCACGCCCATGCACCTGCGCAAGGACGCATTGGTCGGCGCAGCCGAGGTGGTGGCTGCGGTCAACCGCGTCGCTCACGCGCACCAGCCACATGCCTGCGGCACGGTCGGCTGCCTGACCTTGCACCCGGGCTCGCGCAACGTCATCCCCGGCCAGGTGCACATGACCATCGACCTGCGCCACCTCGACCCTGGGCACCTCGACGCCATGGTCAGCGAAGTGCGCGCAGCCATCGAAAACAGCACGGCGAAACATGGCCTGAGCTATCAGCTGACCCCGACAGCCGACTTCCCGCCGCTGTACTTCGCCGAGCAGTGCGTGGATGCCGTGCGCCAGGGGGCGCGTGCACTGGGCCTGAGCCACATGGATATCGTCAGCGGCGCCGGTCACGATGCAATCTTCCTCGCCGAGCTGGGCCCAGCCGGGATGATCTTCGTGCCATGCGAAGGCGGCATCAGCCACAACGAAATCGAAAATGCCGCGCCCCAGGACCTGGCCGATGGTTGCGACGTCCTGTTGCGCGCCATGTTCCAGGCCGCCAACCCGGGAGCCCGTTGAAATGACCCAGAAAACCGCGATTGGCGAACTCACCGCCGTCGAACTGCTCGAACTGTACCAGCGCCGCCAGTTGTCACCCGTCGAGGTGGTCGACGATGTGCTGGCGCGCATCGACCTGCATAACCCGGCGGTCAACGCCTACTGCCATGTCGACGGCGAAGGTGCCCGCGCCGCCGCCCGTGCCAGCGAACAGCGCTGGCAACGTGGCGAGCCCTGTGGCCGACTGGATGGCGTACCCGCCTCGATCAAGGACCTGACCCTGACCCGCGGCATGCCTACCCGCAAGGGCTCGCGTACTACCTCGGGTTCCGGGCCGTGGGAAATCGATGCGCCCTTCAGCGCCTTCATGCGTGAAGCCGGTGCTGTGCTGGTAGGCAAGACCACCACGCCGGAGTTCGGCTGGAAAGGCGTGACCGACAACCCGCTGTACGGCATTACCCGCAACCCTTGGGATACCAGGCTGACTGCCGGTGGTTCGTCTGGTGGTGCTGCGGCAGCCGCCGCGCTGAACCTGGGGGTACTGCATCAGGGCAGCGATGCCGGTGGTTCGATTCGCATCCCTTGCGCCTTCACCGGCACCTTCGGCATCAAACCGACCTTCGGCTATGTGCCGCAATGGCCGGCCAGCGCCATGACCGTGCTGTCGCACCTGGGGCCGATGACGCGTACCGTGGACGACTCGGTGCTGATGCTCGACTGCGTAGCGCGCCCCGATGCCCGCGACGGTTTGGCCGGCGCTCCCCGGCAGGCGCCTTGGCTCAGCCAGCAGCAAGATCTGAGTGGGCTACGCATCGCCTACAGCGCCAACTTCGGTTACGTGCAGGTCGACCCACAGATCCAGGCACTGGTGGCGCAAGCGGTGCAGCGTCTGGCGCGGCTGGGTGCGCAGGTAGAGGAAGTGGACCCGGGCTTCAGCGACCCGCTGGAAACCTTCAATACCCTGTGGTTTGCCGGTGCGGCGCGGTTGGCCAGTGCCTTGAGCGATGAGCAGAGAGCGTTGCTTGACCCGGGGCTGCGCTGGATTGCCGAACAAGGCGCACAGATCAGCCTTGGCGAATACACCCAGGCGCTTGAGGCACGGGCAGAATTGATTGCGAAGATGAATGCCTTTCATCAGCGATATGACGTGCTGGTATCGCCGATGCTGCCGTTGGTGGCGTTCGAGGCCGGACAGAACGTGCCGCCTGGGTCGGGGATGACGCAATGGATGGAGTGGACGCCGTTCAGCTATCCGTTCAACCTGACCCAACAGCCGGCAGCCTCGGTGCCCTGCGGGTTTACCCGCGAGGGGCTGCCGGTGGGTCTGCAGGTGGTGGCCGGGCGCTTTGCCGATGAGCAAGTGCTGCGGGTGTGCAAGGTGTATGAGCAGCATTATCCGAGCCGGCACTTGCAAGCACCGATTACTGGCTGAAATCTGTATGGGCCTCTGCGGCCCTTTCGCGGGTGAACCCGCTCCTACACGCACCGATTACTGGCTGAAATCTGTATTGGCCTCTGCGGCTCTTTCGCGGGTGAACCCGCTCGTGTGGGAGCGGGTTTACCCGCGAAGAGGCCCTCAGCCCAAACGCCCTTCTGGCGCATACGGCGCCGGGTCGATAATCGGCTCGGCCCCGGTCAGCAAATCGGTAAACAGCTGGCACGAAGCCGGCGCCAACACCAGCCCATTGCGATAATGCCCACAGTTTAGCCACAACCCTTCATGCCCTGGCACAGGCCCAATGTAAGGGATGCCTTCTGGCGACCCCGGCCGCAGTCCCGCCCAGTGCGCCACCACTGTGGCGCCTTCAAGCTCAGGCAACAACTCCACCGCCGATGCCTTCAGGCTTTCCAGCGCATCCCCGGTCGGGGTCTTGTCATACCCGGCGTGTTCCAGCGTGCTCCCCACCAGAATGTGCCCGTCACGTCGCGGGATTGCATAGCGCCCCTTGGCCAGCACCATGCTCGGCAAGAAGTCTTCAGCACACTTGAACAGGATCATCTGACCCTTCACGGGCTCCACCGGCAGTTCAAGGCCAAGGGTACGCAACAGGTCGCCACTCCAGGCGCCTGCGCTGAGCACAACCTCATCCGCCGCCAGTACGCCATCAGCCGTCTGTACACCAGTCACGCGCCCCTTTTCCTGCACGAAGCCGGTGATCTGGCAGTGTTCACGCAAGGTCACGTTTGGCAGCGCCAGCAACGCCGCTTTCAGCGACTTGACCAAGCGTGGGTTGCGCACATTGGCCACGCCAGCCATGTAGATGGCGTGCTTGAAGCCCGGGCCCAGCACCGGTACCGCATCGTAGGCCGCCGAAATATCCACGGCACTCAGCGGCCGCTGCTCGCGCGCGGCCCAGGCCAACGCTTCAGCCTCGTCGTCCAGGTCGAGCCAGTACAGCCCGGTGGTGTGTACTTCGGGGTCGACACCGGTGCTGGCGAACAGACGCTCGCCCAGCTGTGGATAAAAGTCCTGCGACCAGTGCGCCAGAGCGGTCACGGCGGGGCTGTAGCGCCACGGGTACAACGGCGAGACAATGCCTCCGCCAGCCCAGGACGACTCTCGGCCAACCTCACCCTGATCGCACACCACCACCTGGCCGACCTTGGCTGCCAGGTTGAATGCCGTCAGCAGGCCGATCACCCCGCCGCCGACCACCACTACTTGCTTGCTCATCTGTCGATCCAACACCTGAAGTAAAACCGCGATGCACCGGGCATCATTGAGCCTTCAGCTTCCCCAGCAGTGCGTGCTGTGCTCAACGGCACCCGGATTGCGCTGCATGCCAGCCTGGTCGAGCTGGAAATCGCCACAGCCATCCTGCGCCATCAGCCCATGCGGTAGCCGCCGGGCGCGCAGCGTGAAGGTGTCACTGTCGCGCTGGGCCTGAAGGCTGTAGTAGCGGGTACCTTCGGGCAAGACCAGGTCGCCCTCGGCGTATTGGCCAGTGCGCACGCGGTGGCGCTCCAGGCGCAGGGCGGCATCATGCAGCAGGCCAACCACTTCGCTGCGCGCGGCTCGCCGAAGCTGGTCGCTGTAACTGGGGTAGGCAATGGCTGCCAGAATGCCGGTCACGGCCAGCACAATCAACAACTCGATCAGGCTCAAGCCTTGCTGCATGTCAGTCTCCTCGCAATCTTTGCCGCCAGGTGATGCGTTGGGTTTGATTGCCGGCTACGGCGTAGACCGCTTCCAGCACATGCCGTGAGCGGCTTTGCTTGCTGACGGCGGTAATCCGGAACAGGCTAACCGGCTGCCCTTCGGGCATGTGCGCGGCACGTGTGCTGACACCCAGGTTCTGCAGCTGGAAAAAGCCGGTCTGGGTACCCTGCCACTGCCCAACCAGATCGTGCGGCCTGGGCGGCGGCAGGCACGCGTTACAAACGTCAGGGGGCGACCGTTCAAGTTCGCGCTCCCCGGCCAGCAAAGTGGCCTCAGCCTCTTCCAGCGCCAGCAGGCCATCGCTCAGGTAGCCGGTCATCCGTGTTTCCACCAGCGCGTCACGCAGGGCAGATGTGGCAAGCAGGCCCAGCAGGACGCTGAGCACCAACGCCAACAACAGGACAACACCCCGCTGGCGGTTCATGAAGCCGGCACCGGGTTACGCAATGCCACGCTCAGCGTATGGTGCTGCTCAAGCTGCAAGGTCGGCTCATACAATGTCAGCTGAAGATCGATCCGCTCTCCAGCCACCTGCACCACACGCAGTTCGCGCACGTGATCGACCAAGGGCTGATTGTGGCCGCGCCGCTTGAAGTAAAGCGTACTTCCAACGTGAACATAGCGATGCCGGCTGACAGGCACAGCCATAAGCGTGTCGCTACCTTGCGCGCGCTCCTTGTGTACCTCCACCGTGTTGATACAGTTTGTCAGCAAGGTCCAGTCGGGGTCGCCGGCATACCCTGTTAACTCAGCGACGACCAGGCTCAAACTTGACGGGCCGCTCGCCAAGGGCCGGGCAAAGGCCTGCTCCGCGCCGGAGACCAGAAAGTCGTCTGGGCTCAGGCGCAGGCAACCGAACATCCCGGCCATGCGGATATCCTGCGCCATGCGCAGCAATGCAAGCCGCGCAGAATCCTGCATGCGCACTGCCGTACTTTGCAGGCGCCAAGCCTGGTGCGCGGAGACAAAAAGCTGGCTGGCCGCCGCCAGCAGCATCAATCCGATCGCCAGCGCCACCACCATCTCAAGCAAGCCAAACCCTGCCTGACAGCGCCTCATCGCCGCCTGCGCTCATGCTCGCTGTGCAGCGCCATCGCCGCCTGGCCATCCCGGCGCGCGCTGTCCGCAGCCTGCAATGCCTGCAATTGCATCGCAGCCGTTGCGAACAGACCTGCGGCCACGATCACGATCGCCAACAGCACTTCCAGAAGCGTCATGCCCCCTTGCCTTGCGTGCATCCCTGCACCTCCTGCGACTTTTCCGGTCATTGCTTTCAACTTGGGCGACTGGACCTCTTGTCCAACCGCCAGGAAGCTATAGCCAAGCACGTCCAGGGAGGAATGCACGGTGAAGCAACGCGGCGTAACACTGATACAAATGTTGTCGGCCTTGGCCGTGGCGGTCTTGCTGACCCAACTGGGCATGCCGGCCTACGCCCGAATGAGCGATGACCTGCACCGGGCGGCGGCTGCCCGTGATCTGGCGCAGGCGCTGCGCAGTGCACGCAGCCATGCCATGCTGCAAAGCCAGCCGGTGCTGGTGCTGGCGCTGGACGGTAATTGGGGGAATGGTTGGCGGGTAGTGCTGGAGCATAACCGGCAGGTGCTACGCGAACAGCGCCTTTCAAAGCCGCTGAAAATAACCAGCAATCGCGGCGAGCAGTTCAAATTCAGTGCGCTGGGCGTGCCAATGACGTCGGGCAACAGCTGGTTGGGCGCAACACTGGAAATGTGCGAACGCGCCGCTGCTCGCAGCCGATATCAGGTGGTGCTGGCATCAAGCGGCAGAGTCAGGTTGCTTACGGAGGACCTGAGCAATGACCGCTGCTAGCGCGGTCATTGCAGGAACAGTCTTGAGTCGCGCAAGGGCTGCAAAGCAGCCCCTGCATTGGCAGCGGTGCTGCCCGTCAGATCAGCGAGCGAACCCGCAGCTCTTTGGGCATTGAAAAGGTGATGTTCTCTTCGCGCCCATCCAGCTCTTCTGCGCCGGTAGCGCCCCAGGCCTTGAGCTGTTCGATCACGCCACGCACCAGCACTTCGGGTGCCGAAGCACCGGCGGTGATGCCGATCCGCGCGGTCTGGTCAAACCAGCCGCGTTGCATGTCCTCGGCACCGTCGATCAGGTAGGCCGGGGTGCCCATGCGCTCAGCCAGCTCGCGCAAACGGTTGGAGTTGGAACTGTTCGGGCTGCCCACCACCAGCACCACGTCGCTCTCGCCGGCCAGTTGCTTGACGGCGTCCTGGCGGTTCTGGGTGGCGTAGCAGATGTCGTCCTTGCGCGGGCCACCGATGTTCGGGAAGCGCGCACGCAGCGCATCGATGACGCGGCTGGTGTCGTCCATCGACAGTGTTGTCTGGGTGACAAAAGCCAGGTGGTTCGGGTCGCGCACCTGCAGGTTGGCCACATCTTCCTCGTCTTCGACAAGGTAGATGGCGCCGCCGTTGCTGGCATCGTACTGGCCCATGGTGCCTTCGACTTCCGGGTGCCCTTCGTGGCCGATGAGAATGCACTCACGGCCATCGCGGCTGTACTTGGCCACTTCGATGTGAACCTTGGTCACCAGCGGGCAGGTGGCATCGAACACTTTCAGGCCACGGCCAGCAGCTTCCTGGCGCACAGCCTGGGAAACACCGTGGGCACTGAAGATGACGATGACATCGTCCGGCACCTGGTCCAGCTCTTCGACAAAGATGGCGCCGCGGTTACGCAAGTCTTCCACCACGAACTTGTTGTGCACCACTTCGTGGCGCACATAGATCGGCGGGCCGAAGACTTCCAGCGCGCGGTTGACGATCTCGATCGCCCGGTCGACCCCGGCGCAGAAGCCGCGCGGGTTGGCGAGTTTGATTTGCATGCTCGGCTCCAGGCTTACAGGGCCTTCACCTCGAGGATCTCCACCTCGAAGGTCAGGGTCTTGCCAGCCAGTGGGTGATTGAAGTCGATGGTGACCTGGTCGTCATCGAACGCTTTGACCACACCCGGCAGCTCGGTGTTGGCGGCGTCGTTGAAGATGATCAGCAGCCCTTCGGACAACTCCATGCCTTCGAAGTTGGACCTCGGCATGACCTGCACGTTCTGCGGGTTAGGCTGGCCGAAGGCGTTCTCCGGGGCAACCACCACGGTGCGCTTGTCACCGGCCTTGAAACCGAACAGGGCGTTTTCAAAACCCGGCAGCAGGTTGCCGTCACCCACTTTGAAGGTGGCCGGGGCTTTATCGAACGTACTGTCGACGGTGTCGCCGTTTTCCAGGTGCAGCGCGAAGTGCAGGGTGACTTCGGTGTTCTGGCCGATACGGGTGTCAGTCATGGACCGGATCCTCGGACTTCTTGCTCTTGAACATATCCAGCGCCAGCATCACCGCACCAACGGTGATGGCGCTGTCGGCCACGTTGAAGGCCGGGAAGTAATGACGGTTCTGCCAGTGCACCAGGATGAAGTCGACCACATGGCCCAGCACGATGCGGTCGTACAGGTTGCCAATCGCCCCACCCAGCACCAGCGCCAGCGCCACGGCCAGCCAGGTCTCGTTGCGCCCCAGGCGCTTGAGCCAGACGACCAGTACCGCGCTGACCACCACGGCGATCAGGGCGAACAACCAGCGCTGCCAACCCGCTCCGTCAGCCAGGAAGCTGAACGCGGCACCGGTGTTGTAGGCCAGAGTCCAGCTGAAGTAGTCAGGAATGACCACGATCTGCTGGTACATGGTCAGGGCGTTGTTGAAGTACAGCTTGGTGGCCTGGTCGATGACCAGGACCAGCAAGCTCAGCCACAGCCATGCAAGGCGCCCGAAGCGCCCCGCTGCAGGGTTAGGCATAGTGGCGCACCTCACCCGAGCCTGTCAGGTTGTCGACGCAACGGCCGCAGATTTCCGGGTGCTCCGGATGGCTGCCGACGTCGGCGCGGAAGTGCCAGCAACGGCCGCACTTGGTGTGGCCGGACTTGACCACTTGCAGCTTGAGGCCTTCGACCTCGGTGGCTACCGCTTCGGCCGGCGCCTGTGCGAACGGCACCACGCTGGCGGCCGAGGTGATCAGCACGAAGCGCAGCTCGTCGCCCAGCTTGCCCAGGTCGGCACTCAGGCCTTCGTCGGCGTACAGGGTCACTTCGGCTTGCAGGTTGCCGCCGATGACCTTGGCGGTGCGCTGGTTTTCCAGCTCCTTGTTGACCGATGCCTTCACTGCCATCACGCGGTCCCAGTAGGCGCGGTCCAACTCGGTGCCTTCCGGCAGCTCGCTCAGGCCTTGGTACCAGCCGTTGAGCATGACCGACTCGTTGCGCTCGCCCGGCAGGTACTGCCAGATTTCGTCGGCAGTGAATGCCAGGATCGGCGCGATCCAGCGCACCAGCGCCTCGCTGATGTGGTACAGCGCAGTCTGGCAGGAACGGCGGGCGACACTGTTGGCGCCGGTGGTGTACTGGCGGTCCTTGATGATGTCGAGGTAGAAGCCGCCCAGCTCCTGTACGCAGAAGTTGTGCACCTTGGAGTAGACGTTCCAGAAACGGTACTCGCTGTAGTGCTCTTCCAGTTCGCGTTGCAGCAGCAGGGTACGGTCCACGGCCCAGCGGTCCAGCGCCAGCATGTCTTCCGGGGCCAGCAGGTCGCGGGCCGGGTCGAAGCCGGACAGGTTGGACAGCAGGAAGCGGGCGGTATTGCGGATACGCCGGTAGGCGTCGGCGCTGCGCTGCAGGATCTGCTCGGAAACGGCCATTTCACCGGAATAGTCGGTGGCCGAAACCCACAGGCGCAGGATATCGGCACCCAGGGTGTTGTTGACCTTCTCCGGCTCGATGGTGTTACCCAGCGACTTGGACATCTTGCGGCCGTTCTCGTCCACGGTGAAGCCGTGGGTCAGCAGCTCGCGGTACGGCGCGTGGTTGTCGATGGCGCAACCGGTCAGCAAGGACGAGTGGAACCAGCCGCGGTGTTGGTCGGAACCTTCCAGGTACAGGTCAGCGCGCGGGCCGGTGGCGTGGCCGATGTCGTGCGAGCCACGCAGTACGTGCCAGTGGGTGGTACCGGAGTCGAACCACACGTCGAGGGTGTCAGCGATCTTGTCGTACTGGTCGGCTTCAGCGCCCAGCAGTTCGGCGGCGTCCAGCTTGAACCAGGCCTCGATGCCTTGCTGCTCGACACGCTTGGCCACTTCTTCCATCAGTTCGACAGTGCGCGGATGCAGCTCGCCGGTCTGCTTGTGCAGGAAGAACGGGATCGGCACACCCCAGTTGCGCTGACGCGAGATGCACCAGTCCGGGCGGTTGGCGATCATCGCGTGCAGGCGCGCCTGGCCCCAGGCCGGGACGAACTTGGTGTCTTCGATGGCTTTCAGCGCACGCTCACGCAGCGGCTCGCCGGTGCTCGGCTGCTTGTCCATGCCCACGAACCACTGCGCGGTGGCGCGGTAGATCAGCGGGGTCTTGTGGCGCCAGCAGTGCATGTAGCTGTGGCTGATGGTTTCGGTGTGCATCAGCGCACCGACTTCGCTCAGCTTCTCGACGATGGCCGGGTTGGCCTTCCAGATGAACTGGCCGCCGAAGAATGGCAGCGACTCGACATACACGCCGTTGCTCTGCACCGGGGTAAGGATGTCGTCGTTGACCATGCCGTAGCGCTTGCAGGTGACGAAGTCGTCTTCACCGTAGGCTGGCGAGGAATGCACCACGCCGGTACCGGCACCCAGCTCGACGTAGTCGGCCAGGTAGATTGGCGACAGGCGATCGTAGAACGGATGGCGGAAGTTGATCAGCTCCAGCGCCGAACCTTGGGCGGTGGCAAGAACCGAACCTTCCAGGTTGTAGCGCTTCAGGCACGACTCGACCAGCTCTTCAGCCAGCACCAGCAGGCGCTCGCCGGTGTCGACCAGGGCGTACTTGAATTCCGGGTGGATGTTCAGGGCCTGGTTGGCCGGGATGGTCCACGGGGTGGTGGTCCAGATCACGATGGCGGCCGGCTTGGTCAGCGAGGCCAGACCGAAGGCGGCGGCCAGCTTGGCCTCATCGGCAACCGGGAAGGCCACGTCGATGGTCTGCGACTTCTTGTCGGCGTACTCGACTTCCGCTTCAGCCAGCGCCGAACCGCAATCAAAGCACCAGTTCACCGGCTTCAGGCCCTTGAACACGAAGCCTTGCTTGACCATCTCGGCCAGGGCGCGGATTTCACCGGCCTCGTTGGCGAAGTTCATGGTCTTGTATGGGTTGTCCCAGTCACCCAGCACGCCCAGGCGGATGAACTCGGTCTTCTGCCCTTCGATCTGCTCGGCAGCGTACTCGCGGCACAGCTCGCGGGTGCGGTCGGCGGAGAGGTGCTTGCCGTGGGTAACCTCGACCTTGTGCTCGATCGGCAGGCCATGGCAGTCCCAGCCCGGTACATACGGCGCATCGAAGCCGGCCAGGGTCTTGGAACGGACGATCATGTCCTTGAGGATCTTGTTCAGCGCATGACCGATGTGAATCTTGCCGTTGGCATAGGGCGGGCCGTCGTGCAGGACGAACTTGGGACGATCCTTGCCAATTTCGCGCAGCTTCTGGTACAGGCCAATGCTGTCCCAGCGCTGCAGGATCTGCGGTTCGCGCTGAGGCAGGCCGGCCTTCATGGGGAAGGCGGTGTCCGGAAGGTTAAGCGTGGCTTTGTAGTCGGTCATTTCAGGCTCTTCGTTAGCGGTTGAGCGTGCCAATGTGCACGTGCGGCGGCGATATCCGCATCGATCGCCGACTTCAGCGCCTCCAGGGAGGCGAATCGCTGCTCTTCACGCAGCTTGTGGTGGAACTCCACCGTCAGGCGCCGGCCGTAAAGATCACCGGCAAAGTCCAGAAGATGAATCTCCAGGTGCGGGCGCCCATCACCGGCAACGGTGGGGCGCACGCCGATATTGCCGACACCCGGCCAAGCTTTGCCGTCGATCACGATGCTGGCCAGGTATACCCCGGACAGCGGCACGCGACGGCGCTTGAGCTGGATGTTGGCGGTTGGTGTGCCGAGCTGGCGGGCCAGCTTCTGGCCGTGCAGCACGCGGCCTGTAATGCGGTACGGGCGGCCCAGCAGGTGTTCGGCCAGCTCGAAGTTGCCCTCGGACAAGGCCTTGCGCACTTCGGTGCTGCTGACCCGCAGGCCATCCTGGATGACCGTGTTGGCAGCCTCGACGGTAAAGCCATACGCGTTGCCGGCCTCGACCAGGAAAGCGAAGTCGCCAGCGCGGTCGCAGCCGAAGCGGAAGTCATCGCCCACTTCGAGATGACGCACGCCCAGGCCGTCGACCAGGATGGCCTTGACGAAGGCATCGGCACTGAGCTTGCTCAGGCGATGGTTGAACGCCAGGCACAGCACCCGGTCGATACCTTCGGTCGCCAGCAGCTCTATCTTGTCGCGCAGCCGGGCCAGACGCGCTGGCGCGGTATCGGGTGCGAAGTACTCGCGTGGTTGCGGTTCGAAGATCACCACGCAGGTCGGCAGGCCCAAGGCCTGACCGCGCTCGCGCAGGCGCGCCAGGATTGCCTGGTGGCCGCGGTGAACCCCGTCGAAGTTGCCAATGGTGGCGACACAGCCCCGGTGCTCGGGGCGCAGGTTGTGAAGACCTCGAACCAGCTGCATAACGCGCTTCTTGCTCATAAAGTGGCCGATTATAACCACACCCGGGCGCTGGTGACAGGCAGCAGCGCCCAAGGGCGGCGTGGAATGCGAAAAACCGACGCCTGACCCGCCAAAAGCCTCAGTGCAAGGCCTTGCGAGCGAAATGCCGGGGCCTGAAGCCACACAGGTACAGGCAGCCAAAATACGTCACGACGCCCGCCAGGATCAGCGCCCCAAGCCGCAGGAAGCGCTCAAGCATAATGCCCTGCTCCCAGGCCGGCATATAGTGCATGCCCGCCAGCAGTACTGCCGACATCAGCGTCACTGCCAACACAAGCTTGAGCAGGAACACTGCCCAGCCAGGCTGAGGCTCGAACAGCTGCTGACTGCGCAGCTTCCAGAACAGCAAACCGGCATTCAGGCAAGCACCGAGGCTGATCGCCAATGCCAGGCCGGCATGTGCAAGCGGGCCGACCAGGGCAAGGTTGAACAGCTGGGTGCAGACCAAGGTGAAGACTGCGATCTTCACCGGCGTGCGAATATTCTGCTGCGCATAGAAGCCAGGTGCCAGTACCTTGATCAGAATGATCGCCAGCAAGCCCACGGAATAGGCGATCAACGCCCGCTGGGTCATGGCCGCATCAAACGCGCTGAACTTGCCATATTGAAACAGCGCAACGGTCAGCGGCTCGGCAAGAATGGCCAAAGCCAGGGTGCAGGGCAGCACCAGCAGGAAGCACAGGCGCAGGCCCCAGTCGAGAATCCGTGAGTACTCCTCGCGGTCCTTGTTGGCGTAGGTCTTGGCCAGGGTCGGCAGCAGGATGGTGCCCAGAGCAACGCCCAACACACCGGAAGGCAGCTCCATGAGGCGGTCGGCGTAGTACATCCACGACACCGAGCCGGCCACCAGGAAGGAGGCGAAGATGGTGTTGATGATCAGCGAGATCTGGCTCACCGACACCCCCAGGATCGCCGGCAGCATCTGCTTCAGTACCCGCCACACACCCGCGTCCTTGAGGTTCAGTCGCGGCAGCACGAGCATGCCGATCTTCTTCAGCGCTGGCAGCTGGTACAGCAACTGCGCCAGGCCACCCGCCAGCACGCCCCAGGCCAATGCCATGATTGGCGGGTTGAAGTACGGCGTCAGCAACACGGCGAAGGCGATCATCGCCACGTTCAGCAAGGTAGGCGTGAAGGCCGGCACCGAAAAGCGGTTCCAGGTATTGAGGATCGCTCCGGCCAGGGAAGACAGCGAGATCAGGAATATATAAGGAAACGTCACCCGCAACAGGTCGGTGGTCAGCGCGTATTTTTCGGTGCTGTCGACAAAACCCGGGGCCGTCGCCCACACAACCCACGGTGCAGCGAGGATGCCGATGGCGGTCACCAGGGCCAGCACCAGGGTCAGAAGGCCGCTGACATAGGCAATGAAGGTGCGCGTCGCCTCCTCGCCCTGCTGGGTCTTGTACTCGGCCAGAATCGGCACGAAGGCCTGGGAGAATGCGCCTTCGGCGAAGATGCGCCGCAACAGGTTGGGCAGCTTGAACGCGATGAAGAAGGCATCGGTAGCGACACCAGCACCAAAGATGCGGGCCAGGATGGTGTCGCGAACAAAGCCCAGCACCCGCGAAATCATGGTGATCGAGCTTACTGCAGCCAGGGATTTGAGCAGGTTCATCGAAAAGATTCACGCCAATGACAGAGGACGCTGCCAGACAGCGTCCGAATGTGCGATACTCCCGCGCCTTCGCAGGGGAGCCAAAAATTCCCGAGTGTACAGGTCGCGCAGCAGAAAGGAATCTTTCCCGCTTGTTGGCGCACCGCTCGGCGGAACCTTGCAGGTGGCCTTGACATCCGCTCGACTGATCGGCATGATTCGCGGCCTATTTTGTTTGCTATTTACCTAAAGTCTTTCGAGGAGCTCGACGGTGGCCAACACACCTTCCGCCAAGAAACGTGCAAAACAGGCTGAGAAGCGTCGCAGCCACAACGCCAGCCTGCGTTCCATGGTCCGCACCTACATCAAGAATGTAGTTAAAGCCATCGACGCAAAAGACGCCGAAAAAGCGCAAGCCGCTTACGTTCTGGCTGTACCTGTAATCGACCGTATGGCCGACAAGGGTATCATCCACAAGAACAAGGCTGCTCGTCACAAAGGCCGTCTGAATGGCCACATCAAGGCGCTGAAAGAAGCTGCAGCTGCCTAAGCGACGCGCTAGTCGAAAAACCGACCCTAGGGTCGGTTTTTTGTTGCCTGCGATTTATGCTCGCGGGCCCAGTTCCATGCGGGACTCGATCTGTGGGAGCGGCCTTGTGTCGCGAAAGGGCTGCGGGGCAGCCCCGGCAATCTCACTTTCTGCGCTGAGACCGAGGGGCCGCTACGCGCCCCTTTCGCGACGCAAGGCCGCTCCCACAAAAAAGCGGGGCCGCGTTTGGCGGCCCTACTTTTACATCACTTGGCGATTTGAATCTTCGGTGCCCACTGCAGCCATTCATCCTCGGCCTTTTCGAACAAGGCAAAGGTCTGTTGCGGCCGTGCCGGGTTACCCATCTGCTCGCCATCTGGCGTTGCAAAGGCGATACCGCCATCGATCAGGGTTTCTACCGACTCGGTACGCACTGTAGCGCCCTTGAACAGACCCCAGTCGAAACCGAAACCACTGCTGTTCCAGAAGCGGCTACCGCTGCGCACCAAGGCGGCATAGCGCGGCTCGATGAGGATATGAATCAGCACGCGGTCAGCGCTCTGACCCAGCTCGAAGCCTGTCACCTTGCCCACCGTAACCTCACGATAGGTAACCGGCACACCCGGCTTGATCGAACCGCGGCGTGGCGCACTGAGCGTCAATGGCAGGCCGACCTCTGGCCCTGCTACCTGCGGCGCTTCGGCCAAGGCGATGAAATCGCGCTGTGGCCCACGGTTCTTGGCTGCTGGCTGCACTTCCAGGTACTGCCCACCTATCAAGGTGTCCAGGTTTTCAGTGCGCACCAGGCCCAGGGCCGGCTTTACCACCCAGAACTGCGTACCGGCACGGGCAATACGATCCGCCGCTTCGGTAATGCGCGCCCGTAGCAGCACCGCCTGCAGGTCATCGGTGAGGTCGACGCTCTCGATGCTGCCCACATCCAGGCCGCGGAAGCGGATGGCCGTGCCCGGTTTCAGGCCATCGGCACGCTCTACACGGATGGTGATCAACGTACCCGCACGGTTTACCGCCTCCTGGCTGTCATGCAGGCGGAAGCGTGGAATGTGTCGCTTCAGCGGTACATCGGGCCGTGGCGTATCGAACGCAATACCGCCGGCCATCAGTGTTTGCAGCGACTCACTCTTGATCTTGATGCCCGACAGGCCGCCGGTCAGGGTGATCCCACTGACGTTCCAGAAGCGCGACGAACCATTGACCAGCTTCTCGTACTCCTTCTCGATATGCACACCGATCAGGATGCGGTTGCTGTTACGGGCGAACTGATAGCTCTGCACGCTACCCACCTTCACCTGGCGATACATCACCGGGCTGCCGATTTCCAGCGAACCCAAGGTGTCGGCGAACAACACCATGTGCAGGCCCGGCGCTTTGAGGTCGAGCGGCGGCGCCTTGGCACGCGCCTCGAACTCACGCTCTGGCCGTGCGCCCTTCTCACCAGGACGAATGGCGATGTAGTTACCTTTGACCAGCGCCTCCAGGCCCGTGATTCCCGCCAGGGAAATCGACGGTTTGACTACCCAGAACTGCGTCCCGTCTACCAGGTAGTCCTCGGTCAGCGGGTCGAGTGTCAGCTCGGCCGAAGCGCTGGCCAGGTTGTCTTCCATCTTCAGGGCTTTCAGCGAGCCCACCTGGATGCCCTTGTACATGACCGGCGTGCGACCCGCCTGCAGGCCTTCATAATCGCTCAGCTTCACTTTTACCCGGATACCCGCCTGGGCTGCATCGAAGTCCTCGTACAAGCGGAACGGCAGGCTCGGATCGGTGGGCGGGCTGTCCTTGCGGTACTCCGGCGTGGCGAAGGCGATACCACCCGCCACAATGCTCGACAACGACTCACTGCGCACCTTCACACCCGAAAGCGAAGCATCGATGCTGACACCGCTGGCGTTCCAGAAACGCGTGTGCTTGCGCACCAGGCTGGCGTAGGCCGGCTCGATGAAGACTTTCACCTCTACGGTGCTCTGGTCCTCGGACAGGCGGTAGCTTTTCACCCGGCCAACCTGAATCTGCTTGTAGAACACCGGGCTGTCACGGTTGAGCGAGCCCAGCCTGTCGGCCTTGAGGGTCAGGTGCAGGCCTGGCTCAGAATCCGAGAGCGGTGGCGCCACCTTCAATGCCACAAAGCGTTTGGTACGCTCCCCCTCTCCCGGGCTAACGGCGATGTAGTTACCCGACACCAGTGTTTCAAGGCCAGATATACCGGCCAAGCTGACACTCGGCTTCACCAGCCAGAAACGCGTGCCTTTGGTTAGATGGGGCTCGGCAGCCTTGTTCATCTCGATGGTAGCGATCACCCCCTGCGTGTCGCCCTTGGCGTCGAGCACGAGGCTTTTCACCTTGCCAACCGGCATGCCTTTGTAGATGACCTCGGTCTTGTTGGCGACGATACCCTCTCCCGACTCGAAGCGGACTTCAATTTCCACGCCAGCGTCGCGGTAGGCCTGCCACGCGAGCCAGCCACCGATCATCAGCGCAATCAAAGGCAGGATCCAGATGGCCGACCAGTTCGAGGCTGGGCGGGTTTTAGCCGTTGGCAGGTCACTCATGGTCGTCATCCGACTCCGTGTTATCCCAAATCAGTCGGGGATCGAAAGTTAAAGCGGCAAGCATTGTCAGGATCACCACAGTTGCGAAGGCGACAGCGCCCAGGTTGGCTTCGACACTGGCTATTCGGCCAAAATTCACCACTGCCACCAGGATGGCAATGACGAAGATATCCAGCATGGACCAGCGCCCAATGAATTCGATGAAGCGGTACATCAATATCCGCTGCCGGGCCGAAAGCGGCTGCCGCCGCTGAACGGAGTACAACAGCAAGCCGATGCCCACCAGCTTGAACGTGGGGACCAGGATACTGGCAATGAACACCACAGCCGCAATGGGCACCATGCCATGCTTGAGCAGGGTGATGACGCCGGACATGATGGTGTCCGGGCTGCCCTGACCGAGGGTACTCACGGTCATGATCGGCAGTATGTTGGCCGGGATGTAGAGGATCGACGCCGCAATCAGCAACGCCCAGGTGCGCACGATACTGTTCGGCCGGCGTGCATGCACGACAGCACCGCAGCGTGTGCAGGTTTGCGAAGTGCTGTCTGGCTCTTGCCTGTTCAGCTCGTGACACTCATTGCAGACAACAATGCCTGCGTCAATCGCCCGCATGCAGGTCCTCCCCCGATAGCGCACTCCAGATCTGGTGGGGCGACATCACCACCTCGAGCCACACCTGGATCAATAACAGACTGATGAAACAGAACAGCCCAAGGCCCACGGTCAGCTCGGCCAGGTCCACCAGTTTGACGATGGCCACCAGCACCCCCATGAAATAGACCTCGAGCATGCCCCAGTCACGCAGGTGGTGATAGATGCGGTAGAAGACCAGGCCGTAGTCACGCCCGAAGTTCAAGCGGATGCTCAACAGCACGGCCAGCTGACAGAGCAGCTTCGCCAGCGGAATGACCATGCTACAGAGCAATACCACTACGGCAACACCGCGCATTCCCGAGTTGTACAGGCCTAGCACGCCACTCCAGACCGTATCGTCCGAAGTCTGGCCAAGCAGGTGCAACTGCATGATCGGCAGGAAATTGGCCGGCACGAACAGCAAAAGGGCCGTCAGCACCAAGGCCAGGCTGCGATTGACTACATTGTGCCGATGGGCATAGAGCTCGTAGCCGCAGCGCGGGCATTGGGCTTTCTCATCATGCTGGAGCACGGGCTTGCGCAGTAGCAGGTCGCATTCATGGCAGGCGACAAGCTCGTCCAACGGCAGCTGGGCCAGGGTTTCAGGTTCGACAGAATTGGACATAGAGCGCTTCTGAATAGGTGCGTGGGGGCTATTCTAGTGTTCTGGCTCGAATTATGGGAGGCGACGTTGCCCTGAAGGGTGTGCGCCCCTGCCTGGCGTTGCCCCCTTCCCCGTAGGAGCGGGTTTACCCGCGAACACCGGCGAAGCCGGTGCCATCTC
>NZ_JBICMC010000005.1:0-23215 GCF_043106005.1 Pseudomonas sp. GLN_2
AAGAGGCCGGCACAGGCAACGACGATACCCGAACCGGCCAGCACGCCCTCAGGCTGCTCTTTCGTCTGGATCTGTCAGCGTTTCTGGGTCAGCGCGCGGCGCTCGAACTCGACGATACGCTGGCGGTAGTGCTCGATGGTCTGGGCAGTCAGCACGCTGCGCTGGTCATCCTTGAGCTCACCGTTCAGTTCATGGGCCAGCTTGCGTGCCGCGGCAACCATCACGTCGAAAGCCTGCTTCGGATGACGCGGGCCCGGCAAGCCGAGGAAGAAGCTCACCGCGCGAGTGCTGAAGTGATCGATGTCGTCCAGGTCGAACACGCCGGGCTTGACTGCGTTGGCCATCGAGAACAGCACCTCGCCGTGACCGGCCATGCTCTCGTGGCGGTGGAAGATGTCCATTTCGCCGAAGCGCAAGCCGCTTTCCAGGATGTTCTGCAGCAGCGCCGGGCCCTTGAAGCCACCCTCGTCGCGGGAGATCACGCTGATGACCAGCACCTCTTCGGCGGGTGGCAACTCCTTGACGCTGCTGCTGGCAGGCGCTGCGCCGCTGCTACGGTTGTTGTCGGCGGCAAAGTCGTCATCGCTGTCGGCAAACAGGTCGGGCTCGCGCTGCTCGGCGCTCAGGTTCAGGTCACCCTGCTGCACATCGGCAGCCGCACTGGCACGCTTGCCGCGCTTGCTGGCCTTGACCGGCTTGGGCTCACGCTCGCGATCACGCGCAGACGCGCTGAGCGACGGCAGGTCGCTTTCGTCCAGCTCAGGCTCCTTGTGGGTATCGAGCACGCGCGACGGGCCGAGTACCTCGGCACTGCCACCCTCTTCGTCCGGTAGGTTGGAATAACTGCGATCCAGACGGAATTTCAACTTGCCTTTCCCGCCGCGCATGCGGCGCCAGCCGTCGAAAAGAATCCCGGCGATAACAATGATGCCGATGAGGATCAGCCACTCGCGCAGACCGATTTCCATGTAATCCCGTGCCTCTATAAAAATATGCTTGAAAACAAAGGGTTCAAAGCCCTTTAACACGTGGCGCCAACTCTATGTTCTGACAGGCGTTTTACCCACGCAAAAAACGAGTGACATTAAGCTAGCACGACCAAAGACAACTTTACACCGTCTGTCGCACACGGCGGGGGCATTTCGCTGCAGAATGTGCCCCTATCGTCGTGCATCAAGCGTCGACCATGGCCATGGCCGCCTCCACATCAACTGCAACAAGGCGTGAACAACCCGGCTCATGCATGGTCACCCCCATCAATTGGTCCGCCATCTCCATGGCAATCTTGTTATGGGTGATGTAGATGAACTGCACGCTTTCACTCATTTCCTTGACCAGACGCGCGTAGCGCCCGACGTTGGCATCGTCCAGCGGTGCATCGACCTCGTCGAGCATGCAGAACGGTGCGGGGTTCAACTTGAAGATGGCAAACACCAGCGCCAAAGCGGTCAGTGCCTTCTCGCCGCCGGACAGCAGATGGATGGTGCTGTTCTTCTTGCCCGGCGGTCGCGCCATGATCGTTACCCCTGTATCGAGTAGATCTTCGCCCGTCAGTTCCAGATAAGCGCTGCCACCACCGAAAACTTTTGGGAAAAGTGCCTGTAATCCGGCATTTATCTGATCAAAGGTATCCTTGAAGCGGTTGCGGGTTTCCTTGTCGATTTTGCGGATGACGTTTTCGAGGGTCTCCAGCGCTTCGACCAGGTCGGCGTCCTGAGCGTCCAGGTATCGTTTGCGCTCGGACTGCTGCTCGTATTCTTCGATGGCCGCCAGGTTGATCGCCCCCAGGCGCTGGATGCGTGCCTCAAGCTGCTCCAGTTCCTGTTCGGTACCCTGCTCGCTGGCCTCGGTTTCCAGGGTGGCGAGCACACCTTGCAGGTCATAGCCGTCGGCCAGCAACTGCTCTTGCAGGGTCTTGCGCCGCACATCCAGGCCCTGGCACTCCAGGCGCAGCTGCTCCAGTTGACCACGCAGCAGCTGGGCCTGCTGCTCGGCCTGGGTGCGGCGTTTTTCGGCATCGCGCAGTTCGCGGTCAGCTTCGTCCATGTGCAGGCGAGCCAGGCGCATTTCCTCGTCGACGCTCATGCGCCGCTCCAGCAGCTCCTCCAGCTTCAGGCGCAGTTCTTCCTGCGGGGCTTCACCCTCCTCCAGGTTCAGGCTCAGTTGTTCCTGGCGCTCGGTCAGGCGCGCAGCTTGCTGCTCCAGACGCTCCAGCGCCTGGCGGGTGGAGTCGTGCTGGGCACGCAACGACCCCAGGCGCACCGCCAGCTGGTGAGCGTGGTCCTTGTGCTGGCGGGCCTCCTGACGCACCCGGTCAAGGCTTTCGCGCAGGGTGTCGCGGCGGGCCATCAACTGTTCGCGCTGCTCGGTGTCCTGGGCCATGAGCTCCAAAGCCTCTTGCAGCAGCAGGCGCGCTTCGCCCAGTTGCTCGTGTTCCAGGGCGCGCTGTTCTTCCAGCTCGCTCAGCTCTTCGTGCAAGCGGCGGCGGCGCAACTCGACCTGCTCGGCGCGCGCGCGGCTGGCCGAAAGACTGGCCTTCAGCTCGCCGTGCAGGCGGTTTTCATCCTGGGTGCGGCGGCGCAACTGTTCGCGCTGCTCCTCCAGGTCCAATTGCTGCTCGCGCAGGGCCTGCAACTGTTGATCGAGCTGTTCCAGCGCCGCTTCCTGTTCCAGTTGTTCCTGGCCCAGGCGTTCGATTTCCTGGCCACGCGCCAGCACGCCGCCTTCGGCCTCGCCACCTCGGCGTACCCGCAGGAAGTGCCGGCCGACCCAGTAGCCATCGCGACTGACCAGGCTCTGCCCTTCGCCGAGCGACGCGCGCTGCTCCAGTGCCTGGGCCAGGTCTTCCACAGGCCTGACCTGGCCCAGCCAGGGCGCCAGGTCGATACGGCCCTCGACCTTCTCCAGCAAGCTGCCGGGCAACGTCGCCCCCGCGCCGACGGCCAGCAGCAAGCGCAGCTCACCCTGTTCCAGGCCCGCAAAATCGAGGTCGTTGAAATCGTCCACCAGCACAGCCTGCAGATCGGCGCCAAGTACCGTCTCTACCGCCAGCTCCCAACCCGGCTCCACCCGCAAGCCTTCGGCCAGCCGCGGCTGTTGCTCCAGCCCTTGGCCGTGCAGCCATTGCGCAGCACCCGCGCCCGGCTCCAGGGCGGCCTGCTGCAAGGCTTCAAGCGAGGCCAGGCGCCCGCCCAGACGCTGCAGGTCACCCTGTGCCTGCTGTTGCGCCTGGGTGGCCTGCTGCATTTGCTCGCGCGCGCTTTCCAGGCGCTCGATCACCTGCTCTTCGCAGAGCTGCAGTTCCTCCAGCAGCATTTCGCTGCTGGCCAATTCCTCGGCCAGTTCGAACATGGCGGCATCCTGCGGGTCGCTGCCCAGTTGCTCGCGCTCCTCGACCAACTTGCGCTGGCGCTCGGCCTGGCGCTCAAGGCTGGTTTCCAGCTGCTGCAGGCGCGCCTGCTGCACTTCGGCCTGGCGGCGCGGTTCGGCGGAGCGGCTGTTGAAGCTGTCCCACTGCTCCTGCCAGCCGTGCATGCCCAGCTCGGCCTCTTCAAGCGCGGCAGCGGCTTCCTCGGCAGCAGCCAGGGTCATTTCCTGCTCGGGTTCGAGCATGGCCAGCTCTTCGCTCAGTGTTGCCAGCAAGGTACGGTCGTGCCCCAGGTGCGATTCGGTTTCCAGGCGTGTGCGCTCGGCTTCCTTGAAGTCGTCCTGCAACTGGCGCAGGCGCTGCTGGCCATGCTGAATGCTCTGCTCGACCCGGGCGATGTCACCGGCCACCGAATAGAAACGGCCCTGCACCTGGTTGAAGCGTTCGGACAGTTCGTGATGACCGTCGCGCAGGCGTTCGATACTGGCATCGGCATTGCGCTGCTCGGCCACCAGTGCCTCGTGAGAAACGCCCTGATCGCCGATCACCGATTCGCGCTGGCGGACTTGTTCGTCCAGGTCTCGCCAGCGCAAGGCAGACAGGCGCGCTTTCATCTGGCGCTCCTGAGCCTTGTACTCACGGTACTTCTCGGCGGCCTGGGCCTGGCGATGCAGACGCTCCAGCTGGCGCTCGAGCTCTTCGCGCAGGTCGGTCAGGCGCGCCAGGTTTTCCTGGGTGCGGCGGATGCGGTTCTCGGTTTCGCGGCGGCGCTCCTTGTATTTGGAAATGCCCGCCGCTTCCTCGATGAAGTTGCGCAGCTCCTCGGGCTTGGCCTCGATCAGCTTGGAGATCATGCCCTGCTCGATGATCGAGTAGCTGCGCGGCCCCAGACCCGTCCCGAGGAAAATATCCGTGATGTCACGCCGGCGGCACTTGGTGCCGTTGAGGTAATAGCTGTTCTGCCCGTCGCGGGTAACCTTGCGGCGGATCGAAATCTCGGCGTAGGCGGCATACTCGCCGACCAGGGTGGTTTCGCTGTTGTCGAACACCAGTTCGATACTGGCCTGGCTGACCGGCTTGCGGCCACTGGAGCCGTTGAAGATGACGTCGGTCATCGACTCGCCGCGCAGGTTTTTCGCCGAACTCTCGCCCATCACCCAACGCACCGCGTCGATGATATTGGACTTGCCGCAGCCGTTTGGGCCGACCACGGCCGCCATGTTGCTGGGAAAGTTGACTGTGGTCGGGTCGACGAACGACTTGAACCCGGCCAGGCGAATGCACTTCAGGCGCATCGGTCAGCCTCTGGCCAGTGCCGCCAGCACCAGTTCGCAGCTGCGCTGGCCATAGGCGGTGAGCACCTCGCGAATGCGCGGCAGGTCGCGGGAGACCACGGCTTCGAGCAGGCGGGCGAACAGGTCGAGATAGTCGATCATGTTGGCCTGGCGCTGGTCCAGCGACAGGTAATAGGCACGGCTCATGGCCGGCTGCAGGTTTTCCACGGTTTCCTGCAGGAACGGGTTGTCGGCGAACGGATAGGCCGCACGCATGACCGCAAAACTGTCGGCGACGAAGGTCTTGATATCGAGCTGGTCATGGGCACGCTGCAGCCGCTGCTGGATCTCCAGAAACGGGCGCAGGTCGGCTTCGGTGCGCCATTTTTGCGCAACCGCGTTGCCCAGCAGGATGTAGAACTCGCCCATCAGCGAGCACAGGCTACGAACGCTGCGTTCGTCCAGTTCGGTGACATGGGCACCACGCCGCGGCAGGATCGCCACCAGATGGCGGCGTTCGAGGATCAGCAGTGCTTCGCGCACCGAGCCGCGGCTGACGTTGAGCGCCTGGGTAACCTTCTGCTCCTGAATACGTTCGCCTGGCGCCAGCTCGCCGCGGATGATGCGTTCGGCCAGGTAATCGGCAATCTGCTCGGAGAGGCTGTCCGGGGCCTTGAACGTCATGGTTTTCCTTCAAAATCATTGAACTGGGCACAAGGGGCGAATTGTAGCGTACTTGGGCGGTAATCGCGCAGAGGGGCCAGGTGGTTTATTTGACCTTTCAGACAGCCACGCGCCCGGCGCGATCTATGCTTGGAATAGAGGCAGTGTGTGCGGCTGGGCATGGACATGTGCATTTTCTTGACCCTTGAGTCAGAAAAATATTGACCTGCTAGACAGGTCTTGCTTAGAGTCCGCCCAACAACAATAAAACCATTGCGAGGCCATCCCCGTGATCCAGTTTCTCGTCAACCAGGAGCTGCGTAGTGAGCACGCCCTGGACCCTAACATGACAGTGCTGCAGTACCTGCGCGAGCACCTGGGCAAACCCGGCACCAAGGAGGGCTGCGCCAGTGGTGACTGCGGTGCGTGCACCGTGGTGGTCGGTGAACTGAGCCAGGACGACCAAGGCAACGACAGCCTGCGCTACCGCAGCCTCAATTCGTGCCTGACCTTTGTGTCGTCGCTGCACGGCAAGCAACTGATCAGCGTCGAGGGGCTCAAGCACCAAGGCCAGCTGCACAGCGTGCAACAGGCCATGGCCGATTGCCATGGGTCGCAGTGCGGCTTCTGCACCCCCGGCTTTGTCATGTCGCTGTTCGCCCTGCAAAAGAACAGCAGCGGCCCTGACCTGCACCAGGCCCAGGAAGCCCTGGCTGGCAACCTGTGCCGCTGCACCGGTTACCGGCCGATCCTCGACGCCGCCGAGCAGAGCTGCCGCCAGCCCTGCCGCGACCAGTTCGATGCCCAGCAGGCGCAAACCATCAGCCGCCTCAAGGCCATTGCCCCGACCCAGACCGGCGAGCTGAACAGCGGCGACAAGCGCTGCCTGGTGCCGCTGACCGTGGCGGATCTGGCCGACCTGTACAGCTCGCACCCTGAAGCGCGACTGCTGGCCGGTGGTACCGACCTGGCGCTGGAAGTCACCCAGTTCCACAAGACCTTGCCCGTGATGATCTACGTCGGCCACGTGGCCGAGCTCAAGCGCATCGAGAAAACCGCCAGCCACCTGGAAATCGGCGCCGCCACCCCGCTCACCGACTGCTATGGCGCGCTTAACGAGGAATATCCCGACTTCGGCGCCCTGCTGCACCGCTTTGCCTCGCTGCAGATACGCAACCAGGGCACCCTCGGCGGCAACATCGGCAACGCCTCGCCAATCGGCGACTCGCCACCCCTGCTGATCGCCCTGGACGCGCAGGTGGTGCTGCGCCAGGGTGAACGCCAACGGGTGATGCCACTGGAAGACTACTTCATCGACTACCGCATCACGGCTCGCCAGGACAGCGAGTTCATCGAGAAAATCATCGTACCGCGCGCCTCCAGTGACTGGGCGTTCCGCGCCTATAAAGTGTCCAAGCGCCTGGACGACGACATCTCCGCCGTGTGCGCAGCCTTCAACCTGAGCATCGAAGACGGTGTGGTCAGCGGTGTGCGGATCGCCTTCGGCGGCATGGCGGCGATTCCCAAGCGCGCCCGTGCCTGCGAGGCAGCGTTGCGCGGCAAGCCGTGGAACCAGGCCGCCATCGAGCGCGCCTGCCAGGCCCTGACCGAGGACTTCACCCCGCTCAGCGACTTCCGCGCCAGCAAGGAATACCGCCTGCTGACCGCGCAGAACCTGCTGCGCAAGTATTTCATCGAACAGCAAACGCCGCACATCGAAACCCGGGTGACCGCTTATGTCTAACCATCACGTAGCCAAGAGCCAGGCCGAGATGGCCGAACTGTTCAGCCAGGACCTGACCACCGGGGTCGGCCGCAGCGTCAAGCACGACAGCGCCGACAAGCATGTATCCGGCGAGGCTGTGTACATCGACGATCGCCTGGAGTTCCCCAACCAGTTGCACGTCTATGCCCGCACCGCCGACCGCGCCCATGCGCGTATCCTGCGCATCGACACCACGCCGTGCTATGCCTTCGAGGGTGTGCGCATTGCCATCACCCACGAAGACATCCCCGGCCTGAAAGACATCGGCCCGGTAGTGGCCGGCGACCCATTGCTGGCCATCGACAAGGTCGAGTTCTTCGGCCAGCCGGTGCTTGCCGTTGCAGCCCGGGATCTTGAAACCGCACGCAAAGCGGCCATGGCCGCCATCGTCGAGTACGAAGACCTGGAGCCGGTGCTGGATGTGGTCGATGCGCTGCGCAAGAAGCACTTCGTGCTCGACAGCCACACCCATCAACGTGGCGATTCCGCTGCCGCCCTGGCCAGTGCCCCGCACCGCATCCAGGGTACCCTGCACATCGGCGGCCAGGAGCACTTCTACCTGGAAACGCAGATTTCCTCGGTGATGCCCACCGAAGACGGCGGCATGATCGTCTACTGCTCCACGCAGAACCCCACCGAAGTGCAGAAGCTGGTTGCCGAAGTACTCGATGTGCCGATGAACAAGGTGGTGCTGGACATGCGCCGCATGGGTGGCGGTTTTGGCGGCAAGGAAACCCAGGCCGCCAGCCCGGCGTGCCTGTGCGCGGTGGTCGCGCGCCTGACCGGCCAGCCAACCAAGATGCGTCTGCCGCGGGTCGAAGACATGACCATGACCGGCAAGCGCCACCCGTTCTACGTCGAGTATGACGTGGGCTTCGACGACAACGGCCGGCTGCACGGCATCAATTTCGACCTGGCCGGCAATTGCGGCTATTCGCCCGACCTGTCCGGTTCGATCGTCGACCGTGCCATGTTCCACTCCGACAACGCTTACTACCTGGGCGATGCCACCGTCCACGGCCACCGCTGCAAGACCAATACCGCCTCCAACACCGCCTACCGCGGCTTTGGCGGCCCACAGGGTATGGTCGCCATCGAGCAGGTGATGGACCATATCGCCCGTCATCTGGGCCGTGACCCACTGGACGTGCGCAAGGCCAACTATTACGGCAAGACCGAACGCAACGTCACCCACTACTACCAGACCGTCGAGCACAACATGCTCGAGGAGATGACCGCCGAACTGGAAGCCAGCAGCGACTACGCCGAACGCCGCGAGTCGATCCGCCGCTTCAACGCCAACAGCCCGATCCTGAAGAAAGGCCTGGCACTGACACCGGTCAAGTTCGGCATTTCGTTCACCGCCACCTTCCTCAACCAGGCCGGTGCACTGATCCATATCTACACCGACGGCAGCATTCACCTGAACCACGGCGGCACCGAAATGGGCCAGGGCCTGAACACCAAGGTGGCTCAGGTGGTGGCGCAGATCTTCCAGGTTGATTTCAGCCGCATCCAGATCACTGCCACCAACACCGACAAGGTACCCAACACCTCGCCAACCGCAGCGTCGAGTGGTGCAGACCTGAACGGCAAGGCGGCGCAGAACGCGGCCGAAATCCTCAAGAAACGCCTGACCGAGTTTGCCGCACGGCACTATCAGGTGACCGAGGAAGACGTCGAATTCCGCAACGGCCATGTGCGGGTGCGCGACCAGATCGTCAGCTTCGAGCAACTGGTGCAGCAGGCTTACTTCGCTCAGGTGTCACTGTCCAGCACCGGGTTCTACCGCACGCCGAAAATCTTCTACGACCGCAGCCAGGCACGCGGCCGGCCGTTCTACTACTTCGCCTTTGGCGCTGCCTGCGTGGAAGTGATCGTCGATACGCTGACCGGCGAATACAAGATGTTGCGCGCCGACATCCTGCACGACGTGGGCGATTCGCTGAACCCTGCGATCGACATCGGCCAAGTGGAAGGCGGTTTCATCCAGGGCATGGGCTGGCTGACTACCGAAGAGCTGGTGTGGAACGCCAAAGGCAAGCTGATGACCAACGGCCCGGCCAGCTACAAGATCCCGGCCGTGGCCGACATGCCACTGGACTTGCGGGTGAAGCTGGTGGAAAACCGCAAGAACCCGGAAGACACCGTGTTCCACTCCAAAGCCGTGGGCGAACCCCCGTTCATGCTCGGCATCGCTGCCTGGTGTGCAATCAAGGATGCCGTGGCCAGCCTCGCCAACTACCGCGTGCAGCCGCAGGTGGATGCGCCAGCTACGCCTGAGCGAGTGCTGTGGGGCTGCGAGCAGATGCGCAAGGCGGTGGCTGCCACTCAGTCCGCAGAACCGGAGCTGGAAACCGTCACCCAGTAACGCCGCGCTCCGCTTTTTCTGTGGGAGCGGCCTTGTGTCGCGAAAGGGCTGCGCAGCAGCCCCAAATATGTATGTTGCTTTAAATATTCTGGGGCCGCTTCGCGCCCCTATCGCGACACAAGGCCGCTCCCACAAAGAAGCGGACCGCGTTGACCTGAAGAGGATCTGCATCATGCACCAATGGATCAACGCCCTCGCCGACCACCAGTCCCGTGGCGAAGCGTGCGTGCTGGTGACCATCATCGAGGAACGCGGCTCGACCCCGCGCAATGCCGGCTCGAAGATGGTGGTCAGCGCCAGCGGTCTGTTCGACACCATCGGCGGCGGCCACCTGGAATACAAGGCGCTGCACATCGCCCGGCAAATGCTCGAAGCGCAGCGCACCACGCCGCACCTTGAGCGCTTCAGCCTCGGCGCCAGCCTGGGCCAGTGCTGCGGCGGCGTGACCGTGCTGCTGTTCGAACCCATGGCCGCCGTGCAGGCTCAGATCGCCGTGTTCGGCGCGGGCCATGTCGGCAGGGCTCTGGTACCCTTGCTCGCGGCGCTCCCCTGCCGGGTGCGCTGGATCGACTCGCGTGAACAGGAATTCCCCGAGCTCATCCCCAACGGGGTGACCAAAGTGGTCAGTGAAGAGCCGGTCGACGAAGTCGCAGACCTGCCACCCGGCAGCTACTGCATCGTCATGACCCACAACCACCAGCTCGACCTGGAACTGACTGCCGCCATTCTCAAGCGCAACGATTTCACCTGGTTCGGCCTGATCGGCTCGAAGACCAAACGGGTCAAGTTCGAGCACCGCCTGCGCGAGCGAGGCTTCGACGAGGCCGTCATGGCCCGCATGCGCTGCCCGATGGGCCTGGCCGAGGTCAAGGGCAAGCTGCCCATCGAGATCGCCGTGTCCATCGCCGGTGAAATCATTGCCACTTACAACGCCTGCTTCGGCCAGCATGACGCTGCCGCCAATGCCGGCCCCATCGCCCAGTTGCTGCCGCCCTCCCGGCGCAGCCAAGCCATTTGACGAGTGTGTTATGACCGTTACCCGCAAAGCCTACCGTGCCGCCATCCTGCACAGCATTGCCGACCCGGCCGAGGTGGGCCTGGAGGCTTCCCATGAATACTACGAAGACGGCCTGCTGGTGGTCGACGATGGCCGCATCAGCGCCGTTGGGCACGCCAGTGAACTGCTGCCGACGCTGGATGCCGGCATCCCGGTCGAGCACTACCAGGACGCGCTGATCACCCCGGGCTTCATCGATACCCACATCCACTTCCCGCAGACCGGCATGATCGGCTCGTACGGCGAGCAGTTGCTGGACTGGCTGAACACCTACACCTTCCCATGCGAAAAGCAGTTCGCCGACAAAGGCCACGCCGACCAGGTGGCGAAGATCTTCCTCAAGGAACTGCTGCGCAACGGCACCACCACTGCGCTGGTATTCGGCAGCGTGCACCCGGAATCGGTCAACGCCCTGTTCGAAGAGGCCGAGCGCCTGGACCTGCGCCTGATCGCCGGCAAAGTGATGATGGACCGCAATGCCCCAGACTACCTGACCGACACCGCCGAGTCCGGCTATGCCGAAAGCAAGGCACTGATCGAGCGCTGGCACGGCAAAGGCCGCCTGCACTATGCAGTCACCCCGCGTTTCGCCCCGACCAGCACGCCGCAACAGTTGACCCTGGCCGGCCAATTGCTCAAGGAGCACCCGGGCGTGTACATGCACACGCACCTGTCGGAAAACCTCAAGGAAATCGACTGGGTCAAGTCGCTGTTCCCCGAGCAGAAGGGTTACCTGGACGTCTACGACCACTTCGAGCTGCTGGGCGAGCGCTCGGTGTTCGCCCACGGCGTGCACCTGTGCGACGACGAGTGCCAGCGCCTGGCCGAAACCGGCTCGGCCGTGGCCTTCTGCCCCACCTCCAACCTGTTCCTCGGCAGTGGCCTGTTCAATCTGCCCCAGGCCGAGCGGTTCAAGGTCAACGTGGGCCTGGGTACCGACGTTGGCGCCGGCACCAGCTTCTCTCTGCTGAACACGCTGAACGAGGCATACAAGGTGATGCAGCTGCAAGGCGCGCGCCTGCACCCGTACAAATCGCTGTACCTGGCTACCCTCGGCGGCGCCCGCGCACTACGCCTGGACGACCGTATCGGCAGCCTGCGCCCGGGTAACGATGCCGACTTCGTGGTGCTGGACTACAAGGCCACGCCACTGCTGGACTATCGCATCCAGCAGTCCAACAGCATCGAAGAAACCTTGTTCGTGCTCACCACCCTGGGCGATGACCGTACCGTGCGTGAAACCTACGCCGCCGGGCGCTGCGTGCACCAGCGCTAAGGTTCTTTCGCCAGGCCCCGATACAGCGCGCCGCCGATTGCAGCACCGATCAGCGGCGCCACCCAGAACAGCCACAGCTGCTGCAGGGCCCAGCCACCGACGAACAAGGCCGGCCCCGTGCTACGCGCGGGGTTGACCGAGGTATTGGTCACCGGGATCGAGATCAGGTGGATCAGGGTCAGGGCCAGGCCGATGGCGATCGGTGCAAAACCTGCCGGTGCGCGGGCGTCGGTCGCCCCCATGATGACCACCAGGAACATCGCCGTCATCACCACTTCACTGACAAAACCCGCACCCAGCGTATAGCCACCAGGCGAATGGTCGGCGTAGCCGTTTGAAGCCAACCCCGAAGACAGCTCGAACCCGGCCTTGCCGCTGGCAATGAGGTAGATCACCCCGGCCGCCAGGATGGCACCGATCACCTGGGCGATCACATAAGGCAGCAGCTCTTTGGCCGGGAAGCGCCCGCCGACCACCAGCCCGAACGACACCGCAGGGTTTAGATGGCAACCAGAGATATGGCCGATGGCAAAGGCCATGGTCAGTACGGTGAGGCCGAAGGCGAAGGCGACACCGAGCACACCGATGCCGACGGGGGAACTGGCTGCGAGTACCGCACTGCCACAGCCACCAAGGACCAGCCAGAAGGTGCCGATCAGTTCGGCACCCATGCGTTTACCGAGGGACATGCTCATGAATCCATTCCTCAAGAAGTTGAACGCAACGAATGCGCAAGCCCAACTGCTTGATGAAGGTTTGCTCACAAGAATTTAGCAGACCTTTGGGTTATGGCCAGTAGCGGCTGGAGGCTGCCGTGCAGCCCCACGATTACACCGGCAAACGATCAACCCTTGACGGAAACCTTGGGCTTTTTCAATAGATGCGAGAACACCGCATGCAAATCGTCCGAGGCGCTCTCCTCGTCCAGGTTCAGCTTGCTGTCGATGTGGTCCATGTGATGCATCATCAGGCTCACGGCCTGCTCGGCATCGCGCGCCTCGATGGCATCGATGAGTTGCATGTGCTCATCGTAAGAGCAGTGCGAGCGGTTGCCGCTTTCGTACTGGGCAATGATCAGCGAAGTCTGCGATACCAGGCTGCGCTGGAAACTCACCAGCGGTGCATTGCCCGCCGCTTCGGCCAGCTTGAGGTGGAACTCACCGGACAGGCGAATGCCGGCACCCCGGTCACCGCGCGAAAAGCTGTCGCGCTCCTCACGCACCATCTGCCGCAGCTCGTTGAGCTGATCGGGGGTGGCATGCTGCACCGCCAGCTCGGTGATGGCGCGTTCGACCATGCGCCGCGAGAAGAACACCTGGCGCGCCTCTTCTACAGTCGGGCTTGCCACCACCGCGCCGCGGTTCGGCCGCAGCAGCACCACGCTTTCGTGGGCCAGGCGCGACAAGGCGCGGCGGATGATAGTGCGGCTGACGCCAAAGATCTCGCCCAGCGCTTCCTCGCTCAACTTGGTGCCCGGAGCCAGACGCTGCTCGAGGATCGCCTCGAAAATATGCGCGTAGACGATGTCGTCCTGGGTACCGCTGCGGCCGGCCTTGCCGACTCGTGCAGGTTTTTTCAGAGGTTGCAGCTGTTCGTTCATGGGCTCTCGAGGCACGAAGAGAAAGTATGGCGCCATTGTACACAGGCTGAGGCGATTCCGCAGGGGGCGTTTTACCTATATAGCCGTTGTACGACGCATTGCGCACACAAAACATAAAACATTATTTGCTTTATTTGTACACAAAAGCATAATCCACCGAGCAACTTCTTGACCTATGAGTCAACAAAACGGTCAGACGTCTGCCTTCCCCGCGGAGCCGCCAAGTGCATCGCTCAGGAAAACTGGCTCCATAACAACAAGAACGACTTGAGGAGTACTCGCTGTGGAAAGCCGCAAATCCGAAGCCCCTACGCTGGATCTTGCCCCACCGCTCGAAACGAGCTGGCTGGAGCGGATTTTCAAACTCAAGCAACACGGCAGCACTGTCAAAACCGAAATGATCGCTGGGGTGACCACCTTCATCACCATGGCCTACATCATCTTCGTCAACCCCAACATCATGGCCGACGCCGGCATCGACCATGGTGCCGCTTTTGTCGCCACCTGCATCGCCGCCGCGCTGGGCTGCCTGCTGATGGGCCTGTACGCCAACTGGCCGGTGGGCCTGGCGCCGGGCATGGGGCTCAATGCCTTCTTTACCTACACCGTGGTTGGCACCATGGGCTACAACTGGGAAACGGCGCTGGGGGCGGTATTCGTCTCCGGCGTGTTGTTCATGTTCCTGACCTTGTCGAAAGTGCGCGAATGGCTGCTCAACAGCATCCCGGTCAGTCTGCGCCATGCCATGGGGGCCGGCGTCGGATTGTTTCTCGGGCTGATCGGCCTGAAGACCGCAGGCATCATCGTCGACAGCCCCGCCACCCTGATCAAGCTGGGCTCGCTGCATGAGCCGGGGCCGCTGCTGGCGGCCGTGTGCTTCCTGCTGATCGCCATCCTCAGCTACAAGCGGGTATTCGGCGCGATCCTGATCAGCATCATGGGCGTCACCCTGGCGGGCTGGGGCCTGGGCCTGGTCAAGTTTGGCGGGGTGATGTCGATGCCCCCAAGCCTGGCACCGACCTGGATGGCCATGGACGTGGCTGGCGTGTTCAATGTCAGCATGATCAGCGTGGTGCTGGCGTTCCTGTTCGTGCACATGTTCGACACTGCCGGCACGCTGATGGGGGTTGCCCAGCGAGCGAACCTGGTAGCGCCGGACGGGCGTATCGAAGGCCTGTCACGCGCCTTGAAGGCCGACAGTGCTTCCAGCGTATTCGGTGCTGTGGTCGGCGTGCCCCCAGTGACCAGTTATGTGGAGAGTGCCGCAGGTGTCGCCGCAGGTGGCCGTACCGGTTTGACGGCGGTGGTGGTCGGCTTGCTGTTCGTCGCAGCGATGTTCTTCGCCCCGCTGGCGGGGATGATCCCGGCCTACGCGACAGCAGGCGCGCTGATCTACGTGGCAATGCTGATGATGGGCAGCATGGCGCACATCCATTGGGACGAAGCCACCGACAGCATTCCGGCGATTGTCACGGTCATCATGATGCCGCTGACCTTCTCCGTTGCCGATGGTATCGCGCTGGGTTTCATCACCTACGTCGCGTTGAAGGCAGGTACCGGCAAGTACAAGGAAATCTCGGCCAGCCTGTGGGTACTGTGCGCAATCTTCATTGCCAAGTTCGTGTTCCTCTGAGCAAGGGCGCTTGGCTTTAGATTTCCAGTGTTTTCGAAATCGAGCGCCGCACGCGCGGCGCATCGCGAGCAAGGTCGCTCCTACGCTTGTTCCGGCCCATTAATGCCTGCGAGGGACGCGCGAACGCCTTGTTGGGACGCCACGATATGGCGCCCTTGCTCAACATTTGAAAGGCCTGCGCGGTCGCCCGTAGGAGCGGGTTCACCCGCGAAGAGGCCGGCACAGGCCACACAAAAACAGCAGACGAAAAAAAGCCCGCCAGTGTGAGAGCGGGCCAAAGGACCTACGAAGATTCTTCTAGCGACCAACTAGCTTCCACGATAGGTCGAATAGCTGTACGGCGAAATCAGCAGCGGCACATGGTAATGCTCCTGCGACTCGTCGATGCCAAAGCGCAGCACGACAACATCCAGAAACGCCTGGGCCGGCAATTGCACGCCACGGGCGCGGTAGTAATCCCCAGCGCTGAACTGCAACTGGTAAACGCCAGTGCGGTAATCGTCCCCCTGCAACAGCGGCGCGTCGACGCGGCCATCGCTGTTGGTCAGGGCGGTGTTCACCAGCTCCAGTTGCTGGCCTTCGACGCGGTACAGCTCGACCTTGATCGAGCTACCCGGGCAGCCATGCGCGGCATCCAGTACGTGTGTGGTCAAACGTCCCATTGCGTGTCGCCTCTTGTTCAATCTGTGGGCAAAAAATACTCAGCCATCGCACCAGCTTAGCGCCTGCGGCAGGCGGGAATGACGTTATTAAGACATTCCAGCCAAGGATTGTACACAATTTTTTGATCCCTTCTGTCACACCCTCCCTTTGCTGCCCATAAACGACCCATCGGTCGCAAATACACGCACCATAACGATGCCAACCTCATTAGCTGACCAAACAGGCAGGTTTCTTGCACTGTATTTCCAGGTCGCTGCGAGGCGACAAAAGGGAAGAAATGCGGAAAAACAGGCTTACAAAAGATTTCAGAAGTTGTATACAATCAGCCCATCCGGTGGTGCGACATACCGACGCGGCCCGCCCACCCCCCGCACTAACGCACAAGAAGGAAGACTGCAGTGAGCGCTGATTACCCTCGCGACCTGATCGGTTACGGCAACAACCCTCCTCACCCGCAATGGCCGGGCAACGCCCGCATCGCGCTGTCTTTCGTCCTCAATTACGAGGAAGGTGGCGAACGCAACATCCTGCACGGTGACAAGGAATCCGAAGCCTTCCTGTCCGAGATGGTCGCTGCCCAACCCCTGCAGGGCCAGCGCAACATGAGCATGGAGTCGCTGTATGAATACGGCAGCCGTGCCGGTGTATGGCGCCTGCTGAAGCTGTTCAAGGACAGCGGCGTGCCACTCACCATCTTCGCCGTGGCCATGGCCGCCCAGCGCCACCCCGACGTGATCCGCGCCATGGTCGAAGCCGGCCACGAGATCTGCAGCCATGGCTACCGCTGGATCGACTACCAGAACATGGACGAGGCCCAGGAGCGCGAGCACATGCTCGAAGCCATCCGTATCCTCACCGAACTCACCGGCGAGCGCCCGCTGGGCTGGTACACCGGCCGTACCGGCCCGAACACTCGCCGCCTGGTGATGGAGGAAGGTGGTTTCCTCTATGACAGCGACACCTACGACGACGACCTGCCCTACTGGGAGCCGAACAACCCCACCGGCAAGCCGCACCTGGTGATCCCCTACACCCTGGACACCAACGACATGCGCTTCACCCAGGTACAGGGCTTCAACTGCGGCGAGCAGTTCTTCCAGTATCTGAAAGACGCCTTTGATGTGCTGTACGCCGAAGGCGCCGACGCACCGAAAATGCTTTCCATCGGCCTGCACTGCCGCCTGGTCGGCCGCCCGGCACGCCTGGCTGCACTGAAGCGCTTCGTCGATTACGCAAAAAGTCATGACCAGGTCTGGTTCGCCCGTCGCGTGGATATCGCCCGCCACTGGCACGCCACCCACCCGTACAAGAAAGAGAACGCCTGATGACCGCCTTCAATACCCTCAAACCCTCCACCCTGGACCGCGACGCCTTCGTCAAGGCCTTCGCCGACATCTACGAGCACTCGCCGTGGGTTGCCGAAAAAGCCTATGACCTGGGCCAACTGGGCGAGCTGGACGAGATCGAGGCGCTGCACCAGCGCATGAGCGACATCCTGCTCAGCGCCAACCACGCTGACCAGCTGGCGCTGATCAATGCTCACCCGGACCTGGCAGGCAAGGCCGCCATCCAGGGCGAGCTGACCGAATCGAGCACCAACGAACAGGCTGGCGCCGGCATTCACCAGTGCACCGCCGAGGAGTTCGCCCGTTTCACCGAACTGAACGATGCCTATAAAGCCAAGTTTCAGTTCCCGTTCATCATGGCGGTGAAGGGCAGCAACCGGCACCAGATTCTCGCCGCCTTTGAAAAACGCATCCACAACGATGCCGATGCCGAATTCAAGGAAGCCCTGGCGCAGATCAACCTGATCGCCCTGTTCCGCCTGCTGCAGCTGTAAGCAACAGCCGAACCTTATTCAGAAAACGAACAATAGAAGAGATAACCGCATGCGCACCCTGATGATCGAGCCCTTGACCAAAGAAGCCTTCGCCCAGTTCGGAGACGTGATCGAAACCGACGGCAGCGACCACTTCATGATCAACAACGGCTCGACCATGCGCTTTCACAAGCTCGCCACGGTCGAAACCGCCGAGCCTGAAGACAAGGCGATCATCAGCATCTTCCGCGCCGACGCGCAGGACATGCCGCTGACCGTGCGCATGCTGGAACGCCATCCGCTGGGCAGCCAGGCTTTCATCCCGCTGCTCGGCAACCCCTTTCTGATCGTGGTCGCGCCCGTTGGCGATGCACCTGTATCAGGCTTGGTCCGAGCCTTCCGCAGTAATGGCAGGCAGGGCGTTAATTACCATCGCGGCGTCTGGCACCACCCGGTGCTGACGATCGAAAAGCGGGATGATTTCCTGGTGGTTGATCGCAGTGGTTCTGGCAACAACTGCGATGAGCATTACTTCACCGAGGAACAGATGCTGATCCTCAATCCCCACCAATAAGAAAAGGTCAGTCATCTTCTCGGTGACTGGCAGAGGTACATACTGTGGAAGCACACCTTCACGAATGGCTGAACCTGAGCATTCGCTGGGTTCACATGATCACCGGCGTCGCCTGGATCGGTGCATCGTTCTACTTCGTCTGGCTGGAGAACCACCTGAACCGAAGCAACCCGCGCGATGGGTTGTCGGGTGATCTCTGGGCGATTCACGGCGGTGGTATCTACCACCTGGAGAAATACAAGCTCGCCCCCCCGAAAATGCCCGAGAACCTGCACTGGTTCAAATGGGAAGCCTACTTCACCTGGATGTCCGGTATCGCCCTGCTGTGCGTGGTGTTCTACTGGAACCCGACCCTGTACCTGCTGGCACCGGGCAGCACCCTGAGCGGTGCCGAAGGCGTGGCCATCGGTATCGGCTCGCTGATCGCGGGCTGGTTCATCTACGACTTCCTGTGCGACTCGCCCTTGGGCAAGAAGCCAGCGCTGCTCGGTGGTGTGCTGTTCGTGCTGATCATCGCTGCCTGCTGGGGCTTCAGCCTGGTGTTCAGCGGCCGTGGTGCCTACCTGCACACCGGCGCGATCATTGGCACCATCATGGTCGGTAACGTGTTCCGCATCATCATGCCGGCCCAACGCCAGCTGGTGGCGGCGATCGAGAACAACCAGACGCCCGACCCGGTACTGCCGGCCAAGGGCCTGCTGCGCTCGCGTCACAACAACTACTTCACCCTGCCGGTGCTGTTCATCATGATCAGCAACCATTTCCCGAGCACCTACGGTAGCCAGTACAACTGGCTGATCCTGGCCGGTATCGCAGTAGCCGCGGTGCTGATCCGCCACTACTTCAACACCCGCCACGACAGCAACAAGTACGCCTGGACCCTGCCCGTCGGCGCCTTGGCGATGATCTGCCTGGCCTACGTTACCGGCCCGAAACCGATGGCCGTAAGCCCTGAGCAAGCCGCAGCGAAGATCGAGTACCAACCGCTGCCAGCAACTGCGGTAGGTGGCAAGACCGCTGCCGAGCAGCGTGCCGAGGACGCCGCCAAGGCTGCCGAAGCACCCGCCGCACCTGCGCAGGCACCGGCCCAGGCCGCTGCCCAGGCCGGAGGTGGCGACTTCGACAAGATCCACAATGTCATCCAGGAACGCTGCACTGTGTGCCACTCGTCCAAGCCGACCAGCCCACTGTTCAGCACCGCCCCTGCCGGCGTGATGTTCGACACTCCGCAGCAGATCCAGGCCCAGGCCGCGCGCATTCAGGCGCAAGCGGTTGCCAGCCAGATCATGCCGCTGGGCAACATTACCCAGATGACCACCGAAGAGCGCAAGCTCGTCGGCGACTGGATCGCCAAAGGCGCCCAGGTCAACTGACAGCACCTCGCCAGGCAACCCGCCCCCAAGGGAATCACCTTTCCCTGAAGGGGTGGGCTGACCCGCAAATCGGGGGATTGCACATCCCTTGTAGGAGCGGGCTTGCCCGCGAAGAGGCCGGTAGCCCCAGCCTCAAGCTCCATGTGTTACGCAACAAGCAAGCATCGAGCGCGCAGGCATGAAGCCTGCCGCTTGGATCCGAGAATAAAAACAAAACTCGAGGTGCTGCATGTCCGAGTCACGCAAGGCGTATATCCCCATTGCGCCGCCGCGAGAACCCTTGCCCCTGTTCCAACTGTTCCTGGTTGGCCTGCAACACGTTCTGCTGATGTACGGTGGCGCGATCGCCGTGCCGTTGATCATCGGCCAGGCCGCCGGGTTGTCCCGTGAAGAAGTCGCTTTCCTGATCAACGCCGACCTGCTGGTCGCTGGCGTCGCTACCATCATCCAGTCATTCGGTATCGGCCCGGTGGGCATCCGCATGCCGGTGATGATGGGTGCCAGTTTCGCTGCCGTCGGCAGCATGGTGGCCATGGCCGGCATGCCCGGCGTGGGCCTGCAGGGGATCTTCGGCGCGACCATCGCTGCCGGGTTCTTCGGCATGCTGATCGCGCCGTTCATGTCCAAGGTTGTCCGCTTCTTCCCCCCACTGGTCACCGGTACGGTGATCACCTCGATTGGCCTGTCGCTGTTCCCGGTGGCCGTCAACTGGGCCGGTGGCGGCCAAGACGCTCAAACGTTCGGCTCGCCGATCTACCTGCTGGTGGCCGGCCTGGTACTGGCCGTGATCCTGCTGATCAACCGCTTCATGCGCGGTTTCTGGGTCAACGTGTCGGTACTGGTGGGCATGGGTCTTGGCTACATCCTGGCCGGCTCCATCGGCATGGTCGACCTGTCGGGTCTGAATGAAGCACCGTGGTTGCAGGTGGTCACCCCGCTGCACTTTGGCATGCCGACCTTCAGCCTGGCGCCGATCCTGTCCATGTGCCTGGTAGTGGTGATCATCTTCGTCGAGTCCACCGGCATGTTCCTGGCCCTGGGCAAGGTGACCGATCGCGAAGTCACCCCTGGCATGCTGCGTCGCGGCCTGCTGTGCGATGCCGGTGCGTCGTTCATTGCGGGCTTCTTCAACACCTTCACCCACTCCTCGTTCGCCCAGAACATCGGCCTGGTGCAGATGACCGGGGTGCGCTGCCGCTATGTCACCATCGTGGCCGGTGCACTGCTGATCCTGCTCAGCCTGCTGCCCAAGGCGGCCTTCCTGATTGCCTCGATCCCGCCCGCAGTACTGGGCGGCGCGTCCATCGCCATGTTCGGCATGGTCACCGCCACCGGGATCAAGATTCTTCAGGAGGCGGACATCGGCGACCGCCGCAACCAGCTGTTGGTTGCCGTGAGCGTCGGCTTCGGGTTGATCCCCGTGGTGCGTCCGGAGTTCTTTGCCCAGATGCCACAGTGGATGGAACCCATCACCCACAGCGGTATCGCCATGGCCACGGTCTGTGCCCTGGTGTTGAACGTTTTGTTCAACATCCTTGGCGGTGCCGACCGCGCAATGCACAACGACGTCTGTCACCAGCATTGAGCCAAAAGGGGCGGTGCATGACCGCCCCTCATTTACCTCTGCAGTAACCGCTACGCCGTCGACCCGCCGGAATGGGTCGCCCGGGGCGCCTGCGCGCCAAAAAAACCGCCAACAAAAACAATAAGTCCGGGAATCACAACATGAAGCGCATCACCACGTCCCTGTTGTTGGGCAGCAGCCTGCTGGCCACCCTACCCTCGCACGCAGGCGAATGGCTGCAGTGGCACGGCGAAAGCCTGACCTACCTGTACGGCAAGGACTTCAAGGTCAACCCTGATATCCAGCAGACCATCACCTTCGAGCACGCCAACAAATGGAAGTACGGCGACACCTTCATGTTCGTCGACAAGATCTTCTACAACGGCAAGGCCGACCCCGGCAAAGGTGTGACCACCTACTACGGCGAGTTCAGCCCACGCCTGTCATTGGGCAAGATCTTCGACCGCAAGCTTGCCTTCGGTCCGATCAAGGATGTGCTGCTGGCCATGACCTACGAGCGCGGTGAAGGCGACAACGAGGCCTACCTGATCGGCCCCGGCTTTGACTTGAACATCCCCGGCTTCAACTATTTCACCCTCAATTTCTACGTGCGTAACACCGAAGGCAGCCGCCCCGGTGACAACGTCTGGCAGATTACCCCTGGCTGGTCGTACACCCTCCCTGTCGGCCGGTCAGACATTCTGATCGACGGTTACATGGACTGGGTTACCGACAACGACCAGACCCGCCGTGGCACCTATCACGCCAACCTGCACTTCAACCCGCAGGTCAAATACGACCTGGGCAAGGCGCTGAACCTGGGCGCCAAGCAGCTCTACGTCGGCTTTGAATACAGCTACTGGAAAGACAAGTACGGCATTGACAGCCGCGGCAACCTGGACAGCAACCAGAGCGTGGCCAGTGCGCTGATCAAGGTGCACTTCTAGGAAGTTGACCAAACGCACAAGTTTGAATCACCCCGCTCCAGGACGGAGCACTTGAGGCGCGGCGCGCAAGCCAGTAATCTGCGCGCCCCCTCGATCAGGGCAGAACGGATTCTGCCTGCGTTTACTGACCGCTCAGTCAATGAATACGGGCGGTTGGCCAACGTGTTGCCAGCCTGAAAGACCCTTTTCATCCGTTCAGAACGAAGTCGAGCAGGAAGGTTTTGCCAACCCGGAAAAGTTGGCTCGACCCTTGCCAAACAGCTGTGGCCTATCGAAAAAAGCTGACTCAAAAGACAAAAAAGCGCCGGCAACGAGCGCTGACAACAGATCAATCAAGGGAGCGACACTCGCAATGCGTACCATCAACAGCCTGATCCTCGCCGGCGGCCTGCTGGCCTGCGGCACCACCTTCGGCGGCGACCTGCTGCAATGGCAGAACAACAGCCTGACCTACCTGTGGGGCAAGAACTTCAAGGTCAACCCGGCGATTCAGCAAACCGTCACCTTCGAGCACGCCGATGGCTGGAAGTACGGCGACAACTTCATTTTCGTCGACAAGATCTTCTACCAGGGCCAGAAAGACGCCGGCAACGGCCCGAACACCTACTACGGTGAGATCAGCCCACGCCTGTCGTTCGGCAAGATTTTCGACCAGAAGATCGAGTTTGGCCCGGTCAAGGACGTACTGCTGGCGATGACCTACGAGTTTGGCGAGGGTGACACCGAGTCCTACCTGATCGGTCCGGGCTTCGACCTGGCCATCCCGGGCTTCGACTACTTCCAGCTGAACTTCTACAACCGCACCACCGACGGCAGCCGCGCGGGCGACAACGTGTGGCAGATCACCCCGGTGTGGTCGTACACCATTCCGGTCGGTGACTCCGACGTGCTGATCGACGGCTTCATGGACTGGGTGGTGGACAACGACGAGAACCGCCGCGGCACCTACCAGGCCAACCTGCACTTCAACCCGCAGATCAAGTATGACCTGGGCAAGGCGCTGCACCTGGGCGAGAAGCAGTTGTATGTGGGTGTTGAGTACGATTACTGGAAGAACAAGTACGGCATCAAGGACAGCGATGCCTTCACTACCGACCAGAACACCATGAGCTTCTTGGTCAAGGTTCACTTCTGAACGGATCGCTCGGGGCCGCGCTGCGGCCCATTCGCGGGTAAACCCGCTCCTATGTATGTACTCGCCCACACTGTCTAGCTGCTTTTTTGAACATAGGAACCCGGTTGCATCTATGTATCAGGCCTGTTCGAGGA
>NZ_JBICMC010000060.1:0-9448 GCF_043106005.1 Pseudomonas sp. GLN_2
GCAGGCCTTCGGCGCTTTCCACGCGGTGGCCGTTGGCGCCGTAGGCTTCGGCATACTTGACGAAGTCCGGGTTGCCGTAGTCCAGGCCGAAATCGGTGAAGCCCATGTTGGCCTGCTTCCAGCGGATCATGCCGTAGCCGTCGTCACGCAGGATCACCACGGTGATGTGCATGCCCAGACGTACTGCAGTTTCCAGTTCCTGGCTGTTCATCATGAAGCCGCCGTCACCACACACCGAGATTACCGGGCGGTCCGGGTGCACCAGGTGCGCAGCCATTGCCGATGGCAGGCCAGCGCCCATGGTCGCCAGGGCGTTGTCCAGCAGCACGGTGTTTGGCTTGTGCGCTTTGTAGTTGCGGGCGAACCAGATCTTGTAGATGCCGTTGTCCAGGGCGACGATGCCTTCGGACGGCAGTACACGACGGATGTCAGCCACCATGCGCTGTGGGTAGACCGGGAAGCGGTCGTCGTCGGCGCCTTCGGCGATCTGTGCTTCGTTGGCTTCACGGATGGCCATCAGGCGGGTGAAGTCCCAGTGCGACGTGTCGTTCAGTGCTTCACTGATCTGCCACACGGCGTTGGCGATGTCGCCGATCACTTCTACTTGCGGGAAGTACACAGCATCGACTTCGGCAGAGCGGAAGTTGATGTGGATGACTTCGGTGCCGCCACGGACCATGAAGAACGGCGGCTTCTCGATCACATCGTGGCCGATGTTGATGATCAGGTCGGCGGCTTCGACGGCGCGGTGAACGAAGTCGCCCGACGACAGCGCAGCGTTGCCAAGGAAGCGCGGGTGGCGCTCGTCGACCACGCCTTTACCCATTTGGGTGGTGATGAACGGGATGCCGGTCTTGTCGATCAGTTGCTTGAGGACCTTGGCGGTCATCTTGCGGTTGGCACCGGCACCGATCACCAGAATCGGGTTACGCGCGTTCTGCAGTTTCTCGACGGCAGCTTCGATGGCCACGTGCTCGGCCAGCGGGCGGCGGTGCAGGCTGCGCGGGATCGGCAGCGCGTCGGTCTGCTCGGCGGCGATGTCTTCCGGCAGCTCCAGGTGCACCGCACCCGGCTTTTCTTCTTCGGCCAGGCGGAAGGCTTCGCGCATGCGGGCCGGGATGTTGTCGGCCGAGGCGAACTGGTGGGTGTACTTGGTGATGGGGTCCATCATGCCGCACACGTCAATGATCTGGAAGCGACCCTGCTTGGACTTCTTGATCGGCTTCTGCCCGGTGATCATCATCATCGGCATGCCGCCCAGGTAGGCGTAGGCGCTGGCGGTCACCAGGTTGGTGGCACCAGGGCCGAGGGTCGACAGGCTGACGCCGGTCTTGCCGGTCAGACGACCGTAGGTGGCAGCCATGAAACCTGCAGACTGCTCGTGACGGGTCAGTACCAGCTTGATCTTCGACTTGCGCAGGGATTCGAGCAGGTCGAGGTTTTCCTCACCGGGAATGCCGAATACATACTCGACACCTTCGTTTTCCAGGCATTGCACAACGACATCGGCGGCCTTGGCCATTTGGGGTACTACCTCAAAATCTTTGTGGGATTGCAGATTTATTAAGCTGCGTGACTGAGATGTTGCAGGATGTCTCAGTGGCGCGCATCGTAGGCCCTCTGGTTAATAATAATAAATATATTGTTATGATGCTTAGCATCACAGTTCGTTATGAATGCATCTCGCATGAAAGGTAGCACCCCTCAATGAACCTCAAGGCATTGCGCTGCTGTGTCGAAATCGTCCGGCAGGGCAGCTTCACCAAGGCCGCGCAGCACCTGCACATCGCCCAGCCCGCGCTGAGCATGGCCGTCACCCGGCTGGAAGAAGAGCTGGGGGTAACCCTGTTCAACCGCACCACGCGCAAAGTGATCCTCACGGCAGAAGGCGAGCAGTTCTTGCCGCGCATTGCCTCTGCCCTGCGCGAAATGGACGTTGCCCGGCAAGAGCTGCGCGACATGGCCGACCTCAAGCGCGGCGAAGTGCGCCTGGGTATCCCGCCGATGTTCGGCCTGCACTACGTCCCCGGGTTGATGAACGCCTTCCGCAAGTCGTACCCGGGCATTGCCATGACCGTGTTCGAAGGCAGTGCCGAAGACATTGGCCATCGCCTGGAGCAACGGGAAATCGACCTGGCGCTGCTGGAGTCCCGGCGTGTACCGCCGGATAAGGAGTCGATCCTGCTGGGCAGCGACGAGATGCTGGCGTGCATGCACCCGGATCACCCCTATGCCGGCAAGGCCTACCTCACCGCCGAAGACCTGCGCAATACCGACATGGTGGTGTTCGATCGTACCTTCGTTCAACGCCATCTTCTGGATGCGTTCTTCGCCGAACATGGCATCACTTACCAGGTGGCGCTACAGAGCAACTTCGTCTCGCTGGTGGTGCAGGCCGCGCTGGACAACATGGGGGTGGCGACCCTGCTGCGCTCGGTGCAGCAACGCACGCCAGGCATCGTCGGCGTGCCGTTCCGGCCAGCACAGCAGATGAGTTTCCGCTTGTGCTGGCGCTCGGGGGAATACCTGTCGCTGGCCAGCAAGCGGTTTATCGACTTTGCTGCACAGACGCATTACCTGGAGCGGTGAGGGCCAGTCTTCTGGGCGAGATGAGCAATCACCTGCTCCGCGGCACGCCCCAGGCAGCCTTTGAAAAAGTGATTGGCACCGGCGTATACCGACACTGCCCGTTGTTCAGGGCCAGCCCATTGCAGCAGGTTGGCCAGCGGTGCCATTTCATCCTGTTCACCATGGAGTAACAGGCAATCCCCAGGCAGCGGCAATGGCTCGTAATAGCGCCCTCCCGGTACATCCCCCACCGGCAGCCCCATCAATGCGACTGCCTGCAACTGCCCTTCCAGCGCACAGGCAACCCGGGCGAACACGTAGGCCCCAAAGGAAAACCCGACCAGCGCTACCGGCAGCTCGGGCTGTTGCTGGTTGAAGTGACGGATGACCGCGATGCAATCCTCGGCTTCACCGATGCCCTGGTCGTGCGCGCCTTGCGTCTGCCCCACCCCACGAAAGCTCGGCCGTACCACTTGCCAGCCGGCTGCGCGCAGCTGCCGTGCCAGGGTCAGTGGCACGATATGCCGTGGGCTACCGCCCAGCAGCGGTTGCGGATGGCTGACCAGCACCAGCCCTTTGGGTGGTCCGTCGGGGTAGTCGATCAACAGCTCGATCTGGCCGACGGCTCCATCGATAAGCAGCGGATTGCGCGGGGTATCTGACATTGCAGTTGTCCTTGTGAACCGAATGTGTGGCGCGTGTACTCACCGTTTGCCGAGCGTTGGCGCGTCACCGCCCGCAGTCTAAAAGAGCAGGCGTACCCGCTGCCACAGTGTCCCGTCACTTCAGCCAGGGACGTAGCAAGCGCGCCCGCACTGAGCAGGACACGGGCTGCAACGTCGCGCAAGCCGGGGCAGCATCCTCGACGTTGCAGCCATCGATTGACTATTATCCCGCCTTGAACGTTTCAGCATGTTTCAATAGGGATACAGATGTCAGTCCAGGAACACCCCCCGCTCCCCAGTAAAAACACCGTCGCCAAGATGGAAGCCGCCATGGCACTGGGCAGCTTTGCCATCGGCACCGGCGAATTCGCCATCATGGGCCTGATGCCCGACATTGCCAGCAATTTGCAGTTGAGCGAACCACAGGTGGGCCATGCCATCAGCGCGTATGCGCTGGGGGTAATGGTTGGCGCCCCGACACTGGCCATTCTCGGTGCCAAACTGCTGCGCAAGCACATGCTGCTGCTGTTGATGCTGCTGTATGCCGTGGGCAACCTGGCCACTGCCTTTGCCCCCTCGTTCGGTGGCCTGGTCACATTTCGTTTCATCAGCGGCCTGCCCCACGGCGCCTACTTCGGCATTGCCGCAGTGGTCGCCTCGAGCATGGTCGCCAAGGATCAGCGCGCGGGGGCGGTTGCCCGGGTAATGATGGGCCTGACCTTGGCCATGTTGCTCGGCAACCCGGTTGCCACCTTCCTGGGCCAGTACTTCGGCTGGCGTTCGGCATTCGTACTGGTCGGCGCGATCGCCCTGTGCACCATCGCCCTGGTCTGGCGTTTCGTGCCCCAGCGCCACGACGAAACACGCAGCGATCCGCGCAAGGAGCTCCAGGCCTTTGCCCTCCCACAGGTATGGATGGCGCTGGCCATCGCTTCGATCGGTTTTGCCGGCATGTTCTGCGTGTTCAGCTACCTGGCACCGACCATGCTGCACGTGACCCAGGTGTCGCCACAGTGGATTCCGTTCGGTCTGGCGGCGTTCGGCGTGGGCGGTATCGTCGGCAACATCGCTGGCGGCAAGCTGTTCGACCGTCTGCAGTTCCGCGCCGTGGGCTTGGTACTGATGTGGTCGGTCGCCGTGCTGCTGTTCTTTACCTTCGCCGCCCAGGCGCTGTGGAGCCTGCTGCTGGGCATCGGCCTGGTGGGCACCATGATCGCCCTGGCGGCACCGCTACAGATCCGCCTCATGGACATTGCCCACGAGGCGCCTAGCCTGGCAGCGGCGTCGAACCATGCGGCGTTCAACCTGGCCAATGCCCTGGGGCCATGGCTGGGAGGCATGGCGATCACTGCCGGCATGGGCTGGACCAGCACCGGGTACATCGGCGCCGCGACTGCGCTGGTTGGCCTGGGCATCTACCTGGTGGCGCGGCGGATGAAAGGCGGGCATTGAAGCCGGCAGGGTCATAAAGGGTTACCCTACCCCTTTTAGCACCCGCCACTGCCGAGTCATTCATGTTCGATTGGGAAGACCTGCGCCATTTCTCCGCCTTCAGCTCGGCCGGCTCGCTGTCGGCCGCTGCCAAGACCCTGGGTGTCGATCACGCCACCGTGGCCCGGCGCATCGCCTCGCTCGAAGCTTCGCTCAAGCTCAAGCTGGTCGACCGACGTCCTCGCGCCTATGCCCTCACCCACGAAGGCCAACGCGTTGCAGAACTCGCCGAGCAGATGGCCATGTCCTCTTTTGCCCTGGCGCATTTCGCCAGCGCCGGCCAACAGACAGTGGAAGGCGAAGTGGTGCTCTCGGCACCACCGGCGCTGCTGGGCAGCATCGTCGCCCGGCGCCTGGGCGAGCTGTACCAGCGCTACCCACAGCTGCGCCTGAAGCTGGTGGGCAGCAAATCCAAGGCATCCCTGGTCCGCCGCGAAGCTGACATCAGCATCGCCCTGGCCAGGCCGACAGAGCCAACTCTGGTGGTCAGCCTGCTGGGGCACCTGGATTACCGGCTGTATGCCTCGCCCGGTTACCTGGCCAGCGCAACGGTCAGGCGCTACATCGGCTACGACGCGTCTCAAGCCCGTTCCCCACAACAGCAATGGCTCAACCTCCAGGCCGGCCAGCAGCCGTTCGCATTGCACAGCAATGACCTGCGCGTCCAGGCCCAAGCCTGTGCCGGCGGCATCGGCATCGCCTGCCTGCCCGCGTTCATGGCACAGGAACACGGTCTGAAAGAAGCAGGCAGCGCCCAACAGACCATGAGCATCGAAATCTGGCTGGCCGTGCATGAAGACGTGCGCGCCACACCGCGGATCAAGGCGGTTACCGACTTCCTTCAGCAACAGGTGCGGCCGCTGCTACGCTTGTGAATTCTTGCAGATGGCGCCTGCATCAATACGGAATTTTCGCACAACCCTGCCCGCGTTAGGCTAACTCCATCACTCACGCCCTTGAAGGAGACGACGATGCAGTACGTAAAGCTGGGTAGCACTGGGCTGGACATTTCAAGGCTGTGCCTGGGCTGCATGACCTTCGGTGACCCCGACGCCGGCACTCATCCCTGGACCTTGGGCGAAGACGCCAGCCGGCCGATCATCCGCCATGCCGTCGAGCAAGGCATCAACTTCTTCGACACTGCCAACAGCTATTCCGCCGGCACCTCGGAAATCATCCTCGGCAAACTCCTGAGGGAGTTTACCCGCCGCGAAGAAACCGTGATCGCCACCAAGGTGTTCTTCCCTGCCAACATGTGGGAAGGCGCCAGCCGGCCCAATGAGCAAGGCTTGTCACGCAAGGCGATCATGGCCAACATCGACGCCAGCCTCAGCCGCCTGGGCACAGACTACGTCGACCTTTACCAGATCCACCGCTGGGACTACCACACCCCCATCGAGGAAACCATGGAAGCTCTGCATGATGTGGTCAAGGCCGGCAAGGCGCGCTACATCGGTGCATCGTCGATGTATGCCTGGCAGTTCGCCAAGGCGCAGCAGGTAGCCGCCAGCCATGGCTGGAGCCGCTTCGTGTCGATGCAGAACTACCTCAACCTGATCTACCGCGAAGAAGAGCGAGAGATGATCCCGCTGTGCCTGGATCAAGGCGTCGGCCTGATGCCCTGGAGCCCGATGGCGCGCGGCCGCCTGACACGACCGCAGGGGCAGCAAACCCAACGCACGCGCACCGATGTGTCCGGGCAATCGTTCTATGAAAAGACCGAGGTGGAGGACGGCCGGGTAATCGATGTGGTCGAGCAGATCGCCAGCGAACGGGGGGTGCCGATGGCCCAGGTTGCGCTGGCCTGGGTGCTGGGTAGGGCCGGCGTTAGCGCCCCTATCGTCGGCGCCTCGAAGCCCGCCCACCTGGACGATGCCCTGGGCGCACTGTCACTGCAGCTGAGCGAGGACGAGGTGGCGCGCTTGCAGGCCCCTTACGTTCCCCACGCGGTCACCGGCTTCAAGTAGCAATGGCTTGCGGCAGTTCGATGCGCACCCGCAAGCCCCCTGTGGCGGCGGCCAGCGCGGTGATGCTGCCACCGTGCAAGGCGATGGCACGCTGGGCGATCGCCAGCCCCAGGCCGAAGCCGTCGCTGCTGTCGGTGCCACGGTCGAACGGTTCGAAGATGCGCTGCAGGCGCGCCGGGTCGACGCCCGGGCCATGGTCGCTGACGCACACCTGCAACCATTGCCCACCTGGTGCCGGTGCGGCCTCCACCAATACCGCCGTGCCGGGCTTGGTGTAGCGCACGGCATTGCGGATGACGTTCTCGAAGGCCCGGTACAGGAGTTCTTCATGGCCATGCATGAGAAACGCGCCCTGAGCCAGCAAGGACACCTGGCACTGCTTCATGCCTGCCTCGAAACGGGCATCCTCGACGATCTGCGCCAGCAGTTCGACCACATCCACGCTGGCGAAGTCATTGTTGCCTTGACGGGCCTGGGCACGGGCCAGGGTCAGCAGTTGCTCGATCAGGTCGTCCATGCGCCGCGACTCGCGCTCGACCCGCTCCAGCATGTCGGGCCGGTCGGGTTGCTGGCGCATCAGGCCAATGGCGGCATGCATGCGGGTAAGCGGTGAGCGCAGCTCATGGGAAATATCATGCAGCAGGTTCTGCTGGGCCTGCACCAGGGCCTTGAGCTGGCCGGCCATGCGGTCACAGTCCTCGGCCAGGTCGACGATTTCGTCACGGCGCTTGCCCAGCCGCGGCCTGACCCGCACATCGAAACGGCCTTGGGCAACCTGGCCCATGGCCTCGCGCAGCCAGGTCAGCGGCCGGGTCAGGTAAAAGCTGCACAACAGCGCGAACAGCGCGCTCATCACCGCCCCAGTCACGAACGGGCCAAGGTTGCGTGGGCGCGGTGCCATACCGACACGGGTGGCCACCGAAGCGCGCAGCACCAGCGGGCGGCCGTCACGGTCGAGCAGTGCCTGCTCGAAACGCGCCACGTGCACCGTTTGGCCAGCCAGCAAGCGGCCTTGATCGTCGTAAAGGCCTACTTGCACATCCTGCGGCTGTGGCGACACGTCCAGCAACTGGCGGCCGGCCCGCTCGCCATGCCGTTCGAGCAATTGCAGCTCGGTGGCCAGCAGCGAACGCAGCCCGGGGGTATCGCCGCGCAGTTCATTGAGCATGAAGGCCCCCGCCCCCACCAGGAAGGTCAGGGTGTTGGCCAGCCAGAACGCCAGGAACAGCTTCCAGAACAGACGCCGGCGCATCATTCGACGATCAGCATGTAGCCCATGCCGCGCACGCTCTGGATCCAGCTGCTGCCATCGGCACGCGGGCCAAGTTTTTGCCGGATGCTGCTGACGTGCACGTCGATGCGTCGGTCATAACGGGTCAGCGGCCGGCCCAGGGCATTGAGCGACAGGTCCTGCTTGCTGACCAGCTGACCGGCCTGGCGCGCCAGGGCTTCGAGCAGGCTGAACTCGGAGCCGGTCAGTTCCAGCGTGGCTGTGCCCCAGCGTGCCTCGCGCCGCCCCGGCCACATTTTCAATGCGCCGCTGCGTACCTGTTCAGGTACCTCGGGCGCGCTGGTATCACCCATCAGGTGTGGCTTCACGCGGCGCAGTATCGCCCGCAGGCGCGCCACCAGCTCGCCAGGAGAGCTGGGCTTGGGTACATAGTCGTCGGCACCCAGCTCCAGGCCGGCGATGCGGTCGATGTTGTCGCCACGGGCAGTCAGCAGCAGTACCGGCACCTGGCTGCGCGCGCGCACGCGGCGTAACACTTCGATGCCCGAAATGCCGGGCAGCATGACGTCCAGCACCACCACCTGGAAGTCACCGGACAACGCCTGGGTCTCGCCTTCTTCGCCGGTGTCCACGGCCGTTGCCTGGAAGCCTTCGCGCGCCAGGTACAAAGAGAGCATTTCGGTCAGTTCGCGGTCGTCGTCGACCAGCAGCACAGGGATCATCAGGGCCAGATATCGCAATTGCAGGGGGGGGGGGGGTAATGATCGCCCTACGCGCCGGCACTGTCACCGCCGGCCGGTCGGACTTTACACATCTTTACCCTCGGCTAACCGCGCCGTACACAGCCCGCCCGTATCCTCATCGCCCGCTGCTTGCGGGTTGCCCGCGCTCGCCTCCCTCCAAATCCGCTTGTCTGGAACCCCCGATGAACTACCCGCGCCTGTTGCTCTCCATCCTGCTGCTGAAAGCCACGCTGGCCCAGGCCTCACCGTTCAGGATCGCCGACATTCGCGTCAACGGCCTGCAGCGGGTTTCCGCTGGCAGTGTGTTCGGTGCCTTGCCGCTGAACGTTGGCGACCAGGCCGACGACCGCCGCCTGGTGGACTCGACTCGTTCCTTGTTCAAGACCGGGTTCTTCCAGGACATCCAGTTGAGCCGCGATGGCAATGTGCTGATCATCAACGTGGTCGAGCGCCCGTCGGTGTCGAGCATCGAGATTGAAGGCAACAAGGCGATCAGCACCGAAGACCTGATGAAGGGCCTGAAACAATCGGGCCTGGCCGAAGGCGAGATCTTCCAGCGTGCCACCCTCGAAGGTGTGCGTAATGAGCTGCAGCGCCAGTACGTGGCCCAGGGGCGGTACTCGGCCGAGGTCGACGCCGAGGTGGTGCCGCAGCCGCGCAACCGTGTGGCGCTGAAGATCAAGATCAACGAAGGCACCGTCGCCGCCATCCAGCACATCAACATCGTGGGCAACAACGTATTCGATGATGAGACCCTGGGGCAGCTGTTCGAGCTGAAGACCA